>JAHRVB010000024.1 GCA_019090895.1 Kangiellaceae bacterium | reverse complement strand
TGAATTCTCTTAATCTTTTAATCTCTTTATCTTTTGACTTTGTAGGTCAGTCTTCAGGCCGACTCGGTGCTGAAGGTTCATTGTCAGCCTAAAGACTGGTCTACATTGGTTCAAGCCCACAAAACACCCAGGTCTTTTCTCCGTGCCCTCCGTTCCTCTGTGGTGAATTCTCTTAATCTTTTAATCTCTTTATCTTTTGACTTAGTAGGTCGCTCTTCAGGCCGACACGGTGCTGAACGTTCGTTGTCAGCCTATAGACTGACCTACATTTGTTCTGTTTTGCTTCGAATTTCGTCGTTCGCTCTTTAGGGCGACACGTAACTTTGGGTGCCTTGTCAACCTGAAGACTAACCGACAGTTGTTCGTTTTTTAATTCTGCTTAGCGCAACGGGGGTAATTCCTAAATATCCAGCGATATCGATTTGTGTGACTTGTTTCAGAATTTCTGGCTGCTCCTCCATCAAGACACGATAACGTTGTTCCGCAGACAAACATAAAAATTGATATTCTCTTTTTTCTTTCTTCATAGAAAACTCGAGCAACATATCATTTACTTGCCGCGAAACTTGATGAAATTTATCGCCGTATTCAACCAATACAGAGAACGGAATTCTAGTCAGCGAACTATCCTCCAAGCAAACTAAACTAAATGAACAGTCTTTTCCAGCGAAAGCCGACGTTAGACTGCATATACTATTCCCAGCAGTTATAAACGACTTCACATACTCTTTTCCATCAGCAGACATATAGTAGGCTTTGAGCAACCCAGAGTGAATAAAGTAGAGGAACTTACTAAGTTCACCTTGTTTAAAAACATGCTCGCCTTTGCGATGCTTTGTTTCTTTACCATGAATTTTTAACAACTCTAAAATATTCACAACTCTTAACCCAAGTTAATGCGATAGGAAAAGATTGTATCTACCATAGCCTTATTAAACAAGTTCAAACTAAACTCAAAGGTCCAGATGAAATTAAAAAGTAAGCGCATTGTTATTACAGGTGGTACGTCGGGTGTGGGCTATCATCTCGTCAAACAGCTACAACTCGACAATCAAGTTATCGTACTAGCTAGGGATCAAGATAAACTTGAACAATTATGGAAAGAGTTTCCTGAAATTGTCACGCTAAAAGTCGATTTATCACAAGCTAATCAAGTTAACAATGTCGTCAAACAGCTAGCTTCTCAATTCAGCTCTATCGACGTTCTTATTAATAATGCTGCGATACAAAATACTGCGACATTTTTGTCCAATGATTTTGAATGTCAGTCCATTGATGATGAAATCAATGTTAATTTTCGAAGTATTTGCCACTTGACCTACCACTTACTGCCAATGCTCAACAATAGTCTAGAAGGAACTATTTTGAATATCAACTCAGCCCTTGGTCTAGTCCCAAAAACATCCTCAGCCGTTTATTGCGCAACAAAAGGGGCGCTCAATATATTCTCGCAGTCATTACAGTACCAGCTTGAGAACACTCCAGTATCAGTACTCCAGGCATTCCTTCCACTAGTGGACACAGCGATGACAAACGAAAGAAAGGGAAATAAATTAGACGCTGCTACCACCTCATCAAAAATAATCTATGGACTCAAACATAAACAACAAATTAATGATATTGGGAAAGTACGTCTTCTTCGAATTCTACTGTATATCTTCCCTTGGTTAGCCAGAAAAATTTTAAGAAACTATTGAGGAATTAGAACCATGAAATACGCAACAACACCATCGATTTTAAGGATAGGGTATCTAATATCAATTTCATTATTGACCAATATAAATCAGTTAGTGGCAGAGGAAATGCAATCTGTGTTAGAGCAAACACAAACCGTAGATTCAAAATTGCAAGATTCTAAAACAACAATTGTTAAGACCAAAGGAGTTAATTCAACAATGTCTCATTCAGTAGCGGACTTTTCGAAAATAGATAAACAGAAAACACTTACCGTGGAGATTTCTGGGATTGATCCGATACGAGGAGGAAATATCATTGTGCTGCTCTTCAAAGATAAAGGTTTTCCCAAAAATCACCAAAGCGCTGTCTCCACTCAAAACCAAAGGGCAAGCGTCGACACGTTATCTTTCACCTTCGATATCAATGTCGATGAATTGGCGATAAAAATTCTTCATGACGAAGATGAGAACGGAAAAGTAACCAAAAACTGGACGGGTATCATTCCCAAAGAAGGACTCGGGTTTTCGAATAAACAAACAATCGGTTTTACCGGCCCTCCTTCTTACAAGAAATCAAAGATTCAACTTCTGCAGCAACATAATGACATCACCATTTCCATTATCTACCCATAGAGGATTTGCAAAGTGCACCCTTTATTGAAAATGTTCCTTATCTTAGCGAGTTTTTTTGGCTCAACTTTCTTAGTCGTGAAAAGTATGGGGGTTTTGTCTATTGAACAAATCGAAGAATGGCTAATTAACGCCAGAAACATTTCGCCCTTGTATGTCGCTATTCTAATTGCAGGACTATTGTTAGCCGATCTATTTATTGCGGTACCAACACTCACCGTATCATTACTCTCAGGCTATATTCTCGGATTCCAATTGGGTGCCATCGCAGCTCTTACGGGAACTATGTGTGCAGGAATCTTCGGTTACTTGCTGAGCGCCCATTTCGGACAAAAGTTTTTTGGCTATGTCGTTAAAGATGAAAATCAAAGAAAAATCGCAATCGACCGCTTTGAAAAGAATGGATTTCTCATAATCCTACTGTCGCGTGCTTTACCTATCTTACCGGAGTCTTGTGCTTGCATTGCCGGTGTATCAAAAATGAAATTCAGACGATTCATACTAGCATGGAGCTTGAGCACAGTACCCTATGTATTAATTGCTAGCTACGCTGGCTCGCAAAGTAGTTTAGAAAACCCTAAACCGGCAATTTACGCTGCCATTTTTATCTCTTCTTTGCTGTGGGTTGGTTGGTTACTTTTTAATCGCAAATCACGTCACTGATCGATCTTATGTTCTCTATAGCGAGATAATCAACAGAAGACACGCTTCAACTGATTGATCTTTTGCTTGACCTACCAGTCCAAAAAATTAGATAATGAGAATCATTATCATTTGAGTGATTAAGGAATTAATCTACAGGGCTACAGGTATGGGTACCTCCACGAGTGTTGATCGGCAACAAATCAGTGACGCGAATATCGCCTATAAAGTCAGGCATGGTACAGATCCAGACAATCCGATCTTATTAGATGAGCTACTCCGCCTTCCGCCAATTTTTGATCAACTCGATCTTGAGGTTAAACGCAGTTATCTGGTGACTCAATTCAATTTGTTGTTAGATACTTTTGCCGATGACTTCCTACCCTCGCACTGGCGTCGACACTGCCTTGATCAGATTTATTTGCCGATGCAAAGGTTAGAACAACTCGCTAACTGTAAAAAGAGTCGTGCACAACTCCTCTCTCTGGGTTATGAGCTTCGTGTAACGACTAACTATTATCACGCAAGTTTATAAAACTACTTGCTTTAATTCAAAAGGTCTAATGATACTAATTTAATGAAAAACACTAGAATTGAACAAGACAGCATGGGCACTTTAGAAGTTAACGCTGATGCTTTATATGCCGCTCAAACGCAGCGAGCTATCAATAACTTCCCTGTCAGTGGACAACCGATGCCTACCTCTTTTATTAGAGCGTTATTAATAGTCAAGTCCGCTGCCGCAAAAGCCAATGTTTCTTTGGAGCAACTTCCGGCAGAAATGGGCTCAGCAATTCAGCAAGCCGCACAAGACTTACAAAAAGACCCTCTCATGATGAATCATTTCCCCATCGATGTTTTTCAAACGGGCTCTGGCACTAGTTCAAATATGAACGCTAATGAAGTATTGGCTAACTTAGCTTCCAAAATTTATGGTGAAAAAGTAAGTGCTAATGATCACGTCAATTATGGTCAAAGTAGCAATGATGTCATTCCAACAACGATTCATGTGAGCGCTGCCATTGCAGTTGAAATTCGATTGCTACCAGCACTCAAACACTTAGCCAAGAGCATTCGCTCAAAAGCAAAGTCCGTTGATCAATACATCAAAACTGGTCGCACTCATTTAATGGACGCAATGCCTGTTAGAATGAGCCAGAGCCTGAATGGTTGGGCAGAACAAGTCGAACAAAATATCGGCAACTTAGAATCGATTCAAACAAAACTTCAAACACTCGCATTGGGCGGAACTGCCGTCGGAACTGGTGTAAACGCTCACCCAAAATTCGCTACCGAATTTAATAGAATTTTGTCTGCCGAAACTGGTATAGAGTTTTCGCCAGCTAAGAACTACTTTACTCATATTAGTTCACAAGACATAGCCGTTGCATTATCCGGTCAGTTAAAAACTGTCGCTGTTTCAATTATCAAGATTGCCAATGATTTACGGTGGATGAATTCAGGTCCTTTGGCTGGACTTGGCGAAATAGAATTGGAAGCGTTGCAACCAGGTTCATCGATAATGCCAGGTAAGATTAATCCTGTTATTCCTGAAGCTGCAGCAATGGTGGGTGCTCAAGTGATTGGCAACGATACAGTGATTACAGTCGCTGGCCAATCGGGTAATTTTGAACTTAATGTTATGTTACCAGTCATTGCACATAACTTATTAACTAGCATAAAAATACTATCAAACGTCAGTACTTTACTTGCTGATAAAGCAATCACTAGCTTCAAAGTAAAAGAGAAGTCGCTTACCAATGCACTTACTCGAAACCCTATTTTGGTCACTGCGCTCAATCCTATTATTGGATATGAAGCTGCAGCAAAAATAGCCAAATTAGCATACAAAAATAATCAACCTATCATCGATGTTGCAGAAAGTAACACTAACTTATCTCGACAAGAATTAGAACAACTACTCGATCCAAAAAAACTAACTCAGGGTGGCCTCTAACAATTTCATCTATCGTCTCCGTAAACCAAAGGAAAATAATATGATTAAAAAGCTAAAATCTCGCCTATTCTCAACTGGTACCGCACTGGTTACAATCGCAGTAAGTGCTAGTCTACAAGCCCATCCTGGCCACGGTGCACGAGAACAATTCCATCAACACTATTCTGCAGAAGGGATTATCATGCTAGTAGGAGTAGTTGGAATTGGAATCGGTTTTTACTGTTTATCAAAAGCAAAAATGACTAATCAACAAACTGAAACCACAAAGGATTAACAGTGATGGTCTATCAAATACTAAGTCATTTTGAAAAATTAATTAAATTTCCATCTGCAAGCGCTCATTGTGATATTCCCTGCAAAATATATGATCCCATCAGTGCTCAATTAGCGACTTTGAGTACAATAAGATTCTTGGACCTCATCAACGAGTTGCAACAAAAAGAGAAGCTCTCACACAATGAACGAGCTCAACTGGTACGGTTAATCGCTGAAAAGGAAACACATGCAGCAAAGGTTAAAGAAGAGATCTGTATCATATGGGGAGACTTTTTCAAACAACCACAGTTTCAACAGTTCCCTGATACTCACGAACTTGTTCACAGTATTATGCTCGCGGCTTCGGCTTGTAAGCAGCATACAGAACGATCCAACGGCGATAAACTTCTAGCTTTAGTCAATCAATTTGCTGGATATTTTTGGCAGGCTAAGGGCCTAGAAACTTATACCGCTACTTGCCCATATCCACCGTCAGAGCAAGTCGTTTACCCGAAGTTAAAATAAATTAAGTCCACCAAAACAGTGTTCTCTGATTTTCGATTTCGTATCGCCAAAGTAACAGGCAACAGTATGTCTCCAACTTTGGCGAGTCGCGACTTTGTATTATCCCTTAGATTTCCGTGGTCAAATTTTAATCCCGGAGAAATAGTTCTGGTACAACATCCCGAATATCATTTGATAGTAAAGAGAGTTAGTTTTGTTGATGAGCATCAAATTCAGTTACAAGGCGACAATACAGCGAGTGTATCCTCAGAATTGATGGGGTGGATTGATTTGGATAATATTGTCGGAAAAATAATCTGGCATTTTCCAGCTCCTAGCTCCTAGCTCCTAGCTCCTAGCTCCTAGCTCCTAGCTCCTAGCTCCCAAATTATCCTAATGGAGTTGATCTCTAACTCGTAACTCGCAACTCGCTACTATCTTGTCCTAGCGCTTATCCAAACTGCCCAACATACTCAGATATGAGCGCTCGTTTCTCCGGATCTTCATCCATAAAAATAACTTTGGCTTGGATGATTTCGCAATCAGGTCGGTTATCGGTGGCTTTTAACATTTGAACAAAACCATTTATTCGCATGACTTTTTGCTCTTCACCTCGTTTAAATTCAACGTCCATAGATACTTGATCGAGTAATGAAGGTAAATAGCCGGTATTTTTAAAGATACCTAACATACTGGTCAGATCGAGTTGCTTTAACGCACATCGAACTTCTCCGTCAGGTGTCCTTAGTATTGCAGAGCCTTTTGCCATCGGCTTTTTTACTTTTACCTTTGCTGGCGCAGTTTTCACTTGCGGCTTTCCAGCGGTTAGCACTGAAAGCGAATCTCCGCCTCTACCAGTGGGTGGTTTGGACGCTAATGCACTTGCAGGGATCTCAATACCATGTCGTTTTAAAGACTTATAAACTTTCTCTAAAAACTGTTTATTATTAAAAGGTTTAACTAAATAATCACTGACCCCTGATTGGATGGCTTTAACCACAAACTCTTTATCGCCTCGGCTGGTGACCATGATAAAAGGGACATTTTTTAAATTTTCCTGTTGCCGGACCCAAGTTAACAATTCTTCCCCATCCATTTCTGGCATTTCCCAATCACACAAAATCAGATCAATGGGTTGTTTTTTAAGCAAATTCATCCCAGCTTGACCGTTGTTGGCATCAAATATTGAGGCATCGGGAAAATTTTGGCGAATGAATTTCTTGATCAGATCTCTGATCATGGTCGCGTCGTCAATAACAGCGATCTTCAATTTGGCCACGATAACTCCTAGTAATAAATATCTACTAATTGTAGCTCAAATCTTTCTTAATGCTTGTTAATTCGAAACCGTTTTGCGGTCAATATCCACTACTTGAGATGTTGTTTTCTTGACCACCATGCCGCGACTGCTGAACCTATCAAACAATGGAATAGGCTCGATACCGCGCTAGGTATAGCCGTCGCAGGGTTTGCAAAATTATTTCTTGCTAGGTATGCACCAAGTCCCGAATTTTGCATGCCGACTTCAATCGATATGGCTCGCGCATCTGCCGCCGAACCGGTGACAAAATAACCAACCCAAAATGCGATTGAGAAGCCTAACACGTGAAGCGTGAAAACAGCCGCAATTAAACTAAGCCCCGATGCGATAATTTCATCGCGTCCCATTCCTATGATGCTAGCAACAATTAACACAATCACAATAACAGCGATTAAAGGAGAGAGCGTTTTTAGTCGTTCTGTCAGTTTTGGACTATATCGACTTAAAAGCAGCCCTAAACTAATCGGCAGGATTACAACTTTTACAGTTCCTAAAAATAAGCCCAATGTATTAACTTCAACGGTAGAACCAGCGAGCCAAGTCGTCAACAAAGGAGTCATCGCAACGGCAAGAAAGGTTGATACGGCGGTCATCGAAACCGAAAGAGCCACATTCGCCTTAGCCAAATAACAAATGACATTAGAAGCCGTTCCGCCCGGACAACAAGCCACTAATATCAAACCCACCGCTAAAGCGGGGGGCAATTCAAACAAAGTGGCTATTCCCCATCCCAACAGCGGCATGATGGTGTACTGAAGAAATATTCCTGCCAGTGAACCTTTTGGTGCACGAGCGATCTCGGCGAAATCTTCGAGTTTTAAGGTAAGTCCCATAGAAAGCATGATAATACCAAGCCCCCAGGTGATGAAACTACCACTAAACCAGGTGAACCAAGTCGGTTCGTAGAGAGCAAGTCCGCTGGTTACTAGGGCCCACAATGGAAAAGCTTGAATAATGCGTTGCATAACTTAATTAGCGTTCTTTTATTTTGGATGCTAAAAATGATTCTACACCAATAGAACATCGCTCGTCAGATTCAAAGTATAACAATTCGATATGTTAACTTTCTTATGCATTTCTAGAATCCGTCGTTGAATCGCCCAATATTTTATTGAGTTCAATCTAGTCGAGTCAGATATTGACCATGTCTTGGATTAAGGCCAAAATTCGTATAACCTTAGAGTTAATGAAATGCTACAGTCGCGCTAAAAATCGACCCACCCTACTTAGAGAACTTTAATGAACTTAGAAAAATCTAAAAAAAGAATCGCCAAAAAGGCGAAAATGGGCTTCCAAGGCTACCCAGAAATTTCAATTATTTATAGAGGTAATGACAGCAGTTCTGCGAACGAAGTTATCGTTAAGTTTATCCCAGATGAAGGTGTTAGCCCAATGGAAGAGGTTTTTCAATCTGAATCTGATGCGCGTGAAAACGAGACGATTCAATCGGCAATCGTTAAGATTATTGAACGCTCGGATGCAAAAACCGTAAACTTGTCTCTCGAAGTAAAACAGAAATAACCATTTAAACTATTTGTTACAAACACAGTAAATATCCTGTCACAACTTCTCAGTTCTCTGGAGAAACAAATACTGTAGTATTTCCTCAACTAAAATGCCTGGTTATCTATCGAGGTCGCTCTTTTTACCTGTAAAACCACAATTAAAGCAAAAAGGACATATATGAAAAAATCGCTAATAACCTTACTAGTCGCTTCAGCCTCATTCTCCGCACTGGCCGCAGTAAGCCCTTTTCAAGAAAAGGTGATAAAGACCATGAAGATGGAGCATCGAAAAGAAGCTGACACAAAAAGAGACCGCAATCGCCGACCTCATCAAGCTCTCGAATTTTTTGGTCTAAAAGAAGATATGAAGGTCATTGAGTTTGCACCAGGAAATGGTTGGTACACAAAAATTTTGGCGCCACTGTTAAAGGACAAAGGCGAGCTTCATCTTGCTTATCGTGATGAGTGGTTAAAAGGAATGGACAAGCTCTTAGCGCTCGAACCAATGAATAATGCCAAGAAGCTCCCCATTGAGTTAAGTTGGAATAACCAAGAGCGACAATATCAATTAGGAAAATTAGACTTTGCTATGAACGATGCCGATATGTTGTTGAATATCCGCGAATATCATAACTTCGATGCGAAAGACAAAGCTAAATTAAATAAGGCAACCTTTGATGCACTTAAACCTGGTGGGCTTTATGTAATCGTCGACCACAGCCGTCGTCATATGGCGCCAGAAACTCATGAGCTAAGACGACGAGAAGATGCCGTTGATGTGATTCTTGAAGTTCAAGCCGCAGGTTTCATATTAGAGAAATCATCTGATATGTTTTACCGACCCGATGACGCGCTCACATTTGAGGTAGGCCGTAAAACAGTGACCGGAAATACCGACCGGTTTACTCTTGTTTTTAGAAAACCAAAATAAGCTACTTTAACTATCATAAGAGAAGTTAACCTAGACTTCTCTTATGATTCTTGACTATTAGCTGCTATCCTCCAGTCAGCATCTGCCATTGTTTTTGATGACTATACTTCTTTATTTTAGGAAATAATTGAAGCTTCCTATTTCATAAAAATCTCAATCTTTAAAAAGTGCCTTTAATTTTGGCTATTATCCCCCATAGTTAATAACACGCTAACTATATTTGATTGAATCAATATGCCCAACTGCTACCGCTGTAAAAATGAGCTGAAAGATATAACGCCTCAAGGTCTCGACACCATCAATTTCTTCAGCTGCGAGAAATGCGGTTGTCAGTATGCAAAAACAAATGAATCCGAACTTCATGACCGGTGGTTAATGCCGCTGACGCTTCCGCTTTACGAAGTAATTTACGAAAAACAACCACTTAATAAGATAGACCGAGTGATGAATTCTATTAACAAGAAAAAAGAAGCGTTCAAACTAATCTTAGCCGAACACATTGAATCAGAGCTACAAAATCCAAAACAAAAGATTAGCCAAATACATCAATTTCAATATCCTGACGAAGAAAAGCTAAGGCATTTCCTAGCAGAAATTCTTAATCGACTGACGATCAAAGACTAAACGTCATAAGTTCAGAAAGTTAGAAGGTCATACAAATTGTAACAACCTCTTTAGTGCGCTAACGACTGCTAGGTCTTATCATAGTGGTACCTAACGTTTTATTAGACCAAGGAGCGACATCGTGTTGATCAAGCATTTGACCAAGGTAGTTTTTACTCTTATTTCTATTGTCGCCGTACTTCTCACTAGCCAGACAATACCAGCGAAAGATTCTATATACCAGCAAGCAATCAATCATCCGGATCGCCCCAAATCAGACTTCGAACAAGATGCGAGTCGCAAACCACTTTCGATCCTACCGTTTTCACGAATTAAACCAGGTGCTAAAGTACTTGAAATTGGTGCTGGCGGTGGTTACACCACGGAATTAGTTGCTCGAATTGTTGGGGAAAAAGGTCATGTTTATGCTGAGACGCTGTCACTAAATCGACTAAGCAATAATCGACTGACTAACGTTACCGCATTACGCCGTCATAAGCTTTATCAATTGCCTGACGTGCTCGAAGAAAACGCTGTTAGACAAGGACAGCTTGATAACGTTATCATTTTCTTCGCCCTTCACGATGTCATGATGAACTCTCGAATCGACCAAGATGACTTTCTAAATAACTTGTTCAACTTACTTAAACCAGGAGGACATTTTGTTGTTTTAGATAACGCTGGTGAAGCTAACTCAGGATTACAAGACACAAAAAGACTGCACAGAATTGGTGAAAATTACGTCAAAGAAAAAGTAATTTCAGCAGGGTTTAAATTCGAAGCGAAGAGCGATGCATTGCGCAACCCGAATGACAAGCTTTCGGAATCATGGCGTTCCATTCGAGGTAAACAAGACCGCTTTGCATTTCGATTTGTTAAGCCTCTTAAATAAAGAAATATACTTTCATATAATACAGTCATCTTAGGAGACTCTAAGTTCTCTCGGCTGCTTTTTGATTTCTGCCAGACGGCTTCGCCCAAACCATTCTTCAGCAAGCTCCGTATAGAGTTTAGGGCCGTGAAGAATAAGCTCTTCGCTAGCAACGGCATCTGCAAATCCTATCCAGCCCATGTAAACTTTTGTGAGAGTTTCAGCACTGGCTTCGATTTGCACATCAACGTCGAAACCGTGATCGGCAATACAAAGCTCCACAGATTTAGCTTCAATAATTAGCCAACCATTTTGATGACTGGGCTCTTGCTCGGGAAAGAAAATATGAACAATAAAGGTCTCCGGTAGGCTGACAAGTGGTCGAGCACTTCTTCTAATGCTCCACAGCAAATGGTCGGTATCAACCTTTTCAACGGAAGGTTCTATGTGTAACCATTCTTGGCTCCATTCGGCCATACCGAATACCACACTACTGAGCGAACGTCCTGAAACCGTCAATTCATAGAGCGTATCTCTTTGATTACTTTTGACTATTTTCTTAACCAAGCCACGTTGTTCAAGTTCTTTTAAACGCTGAGATAAGAGTGTTCGGGACATCCTTGCCACTCCACGACCTATATCGTTAAACGTAACAGATCCCAACAATAATTCTCTCAACACCAATACCATCCATCGCTTGCAGAGAAACTCTGCTGCCATTGCTAGCGGACAAAACTGACCATAAACAGGTTTATCTGACATCGTTTATTCCCTCTATATTGCAGAACTTAAACCACTCTAACATGGCTTTTTTGGACTAGGTAGTAAACTTTTTGTACCTCGAGGTAAACTTTATGCACTATTTAGTACAGTCTAGTCGTCCTATAGTAGGCCTAATTCAATAATCCGATTGAAATAGAACCAATAGCTTTACCTTTGGTTTTATCTATATATTGTAAACTTAACGAGGAAATGTAATGTCATTTTCGAATCTTTTTTTAGTTTCATGCCGTACTATAAGCATGTTGATTGTGTTGGCAATGGGCGTTAGTTTTGAACTGGAGAGTTTTCCTTTCCGGTCAGTTTTCGTTGGATTACTCTTCTCTCACTTTGCCATGGGTTTCTATTATTCAAAAACAAACCTAATAGCGATGAAGGAGAAAAAATTCGCACTGTTAATCGCATCGACAGTACTACTGATAGGCTTATTTTTTGCGATGGAAAAGCCTTATTTGGCCCCCTACTTTCTTGTTTTTCACGCCGCTCTTTCCGATGCTTATTTACTTAAAATGAAAGCACCAAAGAACCAACAAGAAGAGACACTTGCTTTAGTTAGAACTGTCTTTTATTCCAGCTGCGGAGCTGTTGGTTTTATTCAAATGCCGGAAACAACCCGACTAATCATTCTCACGATCGGTATCATTAGTTTGCTGCCTTTGTTGATTTATACTAAAAACAAAACAACTTTGAGTTTATTTGAACTTCCACTCATCGCTGTTGTAGGCTATACAGTCTACATAGGAAAGCCACTCCACTTTCACTATATGGGTTTCTACCATATTATGACTTGGTACGTATTTTCATTTTGGATGTTATTTATCAAAGAAAAAGACCCGCTGAAAACAGTTACATTTTTCTCTAAGATCGCTGCTTTTTCAGTAATATTCATCCTCGCTTTTAACTATATTTTTGCCTATAACATCACCGACCAGAGCTTCCTTAAAATAATTGGCACGTGGTCAATCTTGCACATTTTCTCAACCATCCCATTATCAAAATTTAATCCTCAATCCATCAAGCGACTTTTCTATTCCAGCTAAATTCCACTTTTGGTCAAAATAATTGATTGACACAAATAGTACGATCGTACTATTATAATGACAATATGACAAAGAACCCACAAATATCGACTGCAAAAGCAGAACAAACCAGAAAAGTCATCTTGGCGGAAGGCCTTCAAATGGCTACGAGTCGAAGTCTTACGGATGTCACCATCGGTGAGCTGGCGAAAGCAAGCTCGCTTTCTAAGAGCGGTCTTTATGCTCACTTTGGTTCAAAAGAAAATCTCCAAATGGCAATTGTCGATTATGCGAGTGAAATATTTGTAGATAAAGTAATCAAAGACGTTAGTACTCGCTTACCTCCGATTGAGAGGTTAACCGCTTTAATGTTCCGCTGGCTAAACTGGTATGAAGGTTCGGCCAAGAAGTGTTTATTTCTCAGCGCGACGATTGAATTTGATGACCGACCGGGAATTGTACGAGAGGCTTTACACACGGAGCTCAATCGATGGATTAAGTATCTCGAAAAAATAGCGGAACAAGCAAAAGACTCAGGCGCATTAAAAACTAATGCTGATAGTCGACAAATGATTTTTGAATTTTACTCAATCTTTTTAGGCAGCCAAAAATATCTCTGGCTAGGTTTTGAATCTGACGAGCGAATACTCTTCGAACAAGGATTTAACCGAATTTTAGAGAGCTATTCGGCCTAGTAACTCGCTAAACATCATGAAAGTAATAGAACTTAACCAGTTCTAAATTTTTAGAAGCAGTTAAAGCACGATCGTACTATTACTTGTAATGGAAATAACTTTTTCAATTAATCAAATTTTAAAACTGGAAGAAACTTATGAGCAGCAAAATATATTTTACCGGCCACAATGGTAAGACATTTATTTGGTGGATTACCCGAGCCATCACTAACTTAATTCTAATAATGCCTCGGAGATTCAGTTTGTCGCTGTCGAAAAAATTATTATTAACTCCCGTTCGACGCAGGTCCAAATCACTGCCCACTAACATGACCGTGGAAGATTTAGATATTGGCGAAGGAAACATTGCCGTTTATCGATTAGGCAATGGGCCAGTCGTAATACTCAGCCATGGATGGTCCGGCTCCGCTAGTCAATTATTTCCCCTGATGAAGAAAATTGCTGACGCAGGCTTTCAGGCCGTCGCTTTTGATCAGATAGCCCACGGGCAAAGCTCTGGAAAGGAAGCTAATTTATTTCTTTTCATAAAATCAAAAAAAGCCGTCATAGAACTTGTAGAGAAACAACACTCTATTAAAGCGGTCATCGCACATTCAATGGGGAGTCCGGCTCTGCTTAGAGCATTAAGACAAGATACAAACGATAAAACCTACCCACTATTACTGATAGCCCCAGTGCTTAAATTATTAGATTCAATGTTTGACCGTGTAGAGAAAAGCGGGGTTTCAACCAAGATGCTAACGAACGTATTACAGTCATTAGAAGAACAACACAAGATGAAAATATTTGGCACTAATTCAATCAATGATATCGCAGAATATCAAGGTAAGGTTTATATTGTTCACGATGAAGATGATCAATTTACGTCTCTAAAAGATAGTCAAAAAGTCGCTGAGTTATACTCACATGTCAAATTGACTGCGACAAAAAAACTAGGTCATGGTCGAGTGATCAGTTCTGATGAAACGTGGCAGACATTCACACAGATGGTGGCGAATGGGTGATGCTGAAGAACTAAGAGATAGGGGCAAGGAGCTGGGAAAAGATAGTTGCGAGTTGCGAGTTGCGAGTTGCGAGTTGCGAGTTGCGAGTTGCGAGTTGCGAAAAAATTATCATGTAATAACACTCTGTTTGCTAAAACTATTTTGCTTCTATTTCTTTTTCTTGTCGCTTTGTGGCCTCTAGTAAATCAATAGCCGCATGCCTATCGAATCAGTGAAAGAATGTTTGAGCGCGGCGCTGCGGAATTTCGTGTCATTAGCTTTGTAGAATAAAAACTTATAACCGATTTAGTCCATTAAGCGCCGCCACCCGATAAGCCTCTGCCATGGTCGGATAATTAAAAGTATGAGTCGCGAAATACTCAATAGTATTTCCCTCTCCTTTCTGAGCCATAATCGCCTGACCAATGTGTAGAATCTCAGCCGCTTGATCACCAAAACAATGGATACCTAAAAGCTCTAATGTTTCTCGATGAAACAACAATTTGAGCACTCCGGTATCGTCACCGGTAATTTGAGCACGCGCGATATCTTTGAAATAAGCTTTACCGACTTCGTAGGGCACTTTTGCAGCTGTCAGCTCCTTTTCGGTTTTTCCAACGCTGCTAATTTCAGGAATGGTATAAATACCCGTTGGGATATCATCGATTAATAATGGATGTTCACGGTTAACAATTCTCGATGAAGCACACCGGCCCTGATCATAGGAAGCACTCGCCAGTCCAGGGGCGCCAATGACATCGCCTACGGCATAAATACCTTGAACCGCAGTGCGATAGTATTTATCAACTTCCAACTGTCCTCGAGAATTCGCTTCCAGTCCTAGCGCAGCTAGGTTTAGTGTTTCGGTGTTACCCGCTCGACCGTTCGCCCATAAAAATAGATCGGCTTTAAGAACCTTGCCTGATTTCAAATTGATAGCAACTTGTTCGTCCGTTGTGTCCAACGAGTCAAAAGTTTCATTATGACGTATCAATACACCCAAGCTGCGCAAGTGATAACTGAGCGCATCACATATTTCATCATCAAGATAGCTTAATAGTTTTTCGCCTGGATTGATTAAATCAACTTTACAACCCAATCCATTAAAGATGGAGGCATATTCACTTCCGATGACACCGGCGCCGTATATGACTACTCGTTTGGGTGTCTCGACAAGCGTCAACACTTTATCCGAATCAAACACACGTGCGTGCTCAAAGTCGACATTGGCTGGTCGATAGGGACGAGACCCAGTTGCAATGATAAATCTTTCGGCGGTTAATCTAAGATCTTTCTCTTCATCGGTCTTAAGTGAAATGGTGTTCTTGTCGATGAAAGACGCTTCACCGTGGATAAAACTCACATCATTCCTCACATAAAAACGACTTCTCATGGTCACTTGTTTTTTAATGACATCTTCAGCCGTTTCCATTACCTGACGAAATGTCAATAACTGAGGTTCACTGATTGCTCTAAACATAGGATTCCGATTGAATTTCATCAATGAATGTACGGAATGTCGAAGTGTTTTAGACGGGATAGTTCCCTGATGAGTGCAATTACCACCAACAATTTTTCTAGCGTCAATCACGGCGACTTTTAAACCATGCTTACTCGCATTAACAGCAGCACTCTCACCGGAAGGCCCAGAACCAATGATGATCAGGTCAAATTTTTCATTATTCATTGTTGAAGACATCACTTTTTCAGAGGAGAAATAATCGAGCCTATGACCAAAGAAATCGTAAGGCTATGAAATTTCCGGCTATTATCGTTAAAAGTGAGCACCGACGCTATTGTTTATTTTTGAAAGTCACAAAAAGGCATAGCCACCGAAGAACTAATCGCTTTAGGCACTATAGATGCTCAGTAATTTGAGGGCTATTAATGGTCTAATAATAAGTCAACTCCGTGGTCTTCCCTTTAAATAACCGATAAGAGAACAATGTATAGAGTAAGATAACTGGAAGAACAATGACTACCCCATAAAATACAAACTCAAGTGAAGCCGTGGCGCTCGCAGCGTCTTGGGCCAAGAGTTTGTTTGGAATAACATAAGGAAAATAACTGTAAGCCAATCCAACGACACATAGAAAAAACACCCCAGCCACTGATGCAAAAGGAATCCAACAGGCGAGATCGTTTTTGAGAGGGACTTTCTTAAGGTAAATATCCGTTGCGACCATCAGCAAGATCACCATCAGCGGAATAGGGATCAATAAAATAGCCGCAGGCAAACTGAACCATCTTTCCGCGACTAATGGATTGATAATCGGATTGGTGATACAGATCGCCATAATACCAATAGCGGTGATCCAACCTGCTACCCTTGCCTTTTTCGCTGCGAATTTTTGCAACTCCCCTTCTGTTTTTAGCACTAACCAAGTGCCGCCAATATATGCATACGCCGCGGTGACACAGACCGCTCCAAGGATAGAGAAAAGAATGGCATTGACACTATTTTCAAACCCCATTACATACGATCCCATCATATAACCCTGAGAAGACGAAGCCAGTATCGAACCAAATTTGAACGAACGATCCCACATCAATTGAAACTTAGTCACGGCCTTGGCTCTAAAATCGAATGCAACTCCTCTTATTATTAAGCCAATTATTAGAAAAAGGACGGGTAAGTAAAGTTCTCTCAAAATGATGTTATGCGCCTGAGGAAATGCTATCAATAAAATCCCTATCGCTAGCACCAGCCAGGTCTCGTTGGCATCCCAAAATGGGCCGATAGACGCTATCATTTGATTTCGATAGGATTGATCACTGCGATGAAGCAGAATACCGACACCTAGATCAAACCCATCCAAGATTGCATAAATCAACACCGACAATCCCATTAGAAATAAAAATATTTGGGGTAAAGCTTGCTCAAAAGTCATTAGGATTTCCCCTCTAATGTAGGATTAGTGAATGTGGATTCGCCGGAGTTCATACTGGCTGCATTAATATCACTAGCGACGGAGCGTTGATGGGTTAAATCAGCGATTTCAAATTCTTCAACTTTAGCGGACTTCCTGGCCATATAAAACAGCGTATGTAAGAAAGCGCCCATAATAACGATGTACAATATAATATAGAGTGAAAGCGAAAATAGGACATTAGAAGCTGGCAAGGTCGTTACAGCATCCGAAGTCTTTAACAACCCACTTACCAAATAAGGTTGCCGCCCTATTTCAGTCACATACCACCCCGATAAAGTTGCGATCCAACCAGAAAAAGTCATCACCACTAAACCTTTTAGATGCCATTGGCTAAGGGATTTATTTCTTAACAAAAACCAACTCGTCAACCAACTTAAAAACAACATGGCTAATCCGACGGCAATCATAATTCTGAAACTAAAAAATACTGCCTTTACTGGTGGGTGATTATCTTTAAAGTCATTGAGTCCCTTCACTTCCCCCTGCAAATCATGGGTGAGAATAAAACTGGCCATATTAGGCACTTTAATTTCCCAATCATTTGAACGTGTAGTTTCATTAGGTATTGCAAACAATAAAAGGGGCACTCCCTTTTGAGTTTCCCAAACACCTTCCATTGCTGCGATTTTTTGTGGTTGATGTTTAAGTGTGTTTAATCCATGTAAGTCACCGACGAAAATTTGTAGCGGAATAAGAAGTGCTGCGGTGTACATCGATGTTTTTAACGCTATTCTAGGCGCGATTTTGGTATCGTTTTTAAGAATTCGATAGGCTGAAATGCCTGCGATTAGAAAAGATGCTGTCAATCCCGAGGCTAATACCACATGAAAAAATCGATACGGAAAGGATGGGTTAAATATTATAGCCATCCAATCCTCTGGATGAGCGACGCCATCAATCATCACATGGCCTTGGGGCGTCTGCATCCATGAATTAAGCGCCAAAATCCAGAACGCAGACATGGTCGTTCCAACTGCTACCAAGAATGTTGCTAAGGTATGCATCCAACTTGGTAATCGTTTCATACCAAATAACATAGCACCTAAAAAGGTCGCTTCCATAAAAAAAGCAGTGAGTACTTCGTACCCTAGTAATGGTCCTGCGATGTTGCCGACTTTTTCCATAAAACCGGGCCAGTTAGTGCCAAACTGAAATGACATGGTGATGCCTGTAACCACACCAATTGCAAAGGTTAGCGCAAACACCTTGACCCAAAAACGATAATTTCTAAGCCATACCGGGTGGCCAGAAATTTCGTGGCGCACTTTAAAATAAAATAGATACCAAACCAGCGCAATCGAAATGGAAGGGAATAAAATATGAAAACTAATATTGGTCGCGAATTGAATTCGAGAAAGTAATAATGTTTCTAACATAATACGCTCCGTTTAAAACGGTGGGAACATTGAACAAGAAAATCTATTTAAACTAGGCCAATCCATATTGACTCAATGAGCCCTGAACCGCCGCCACCTACAAATATTTATTTTGAACTTCGAGAGAGCTTTTGCTTAATATCGAGTATTTTTCCGACCCCTGAACCAAGTTTCAGTAGCGTCTGTAAACTCTCTGGGCTCATTCGTTGAATATCACTAAACCATGTGTTAAATAATTCTAGTAGGTCGTGCATTTCTTTTATTTTGTCACGCGTAAATTGATTGTCACTGTTTGATTCGGTCATCAATTCACTTCTTAATAAGGAAAGTGTTGGTTCTACTTCTCGCTTGCGTCGCTCCGAAAGAACTTGAATCGCCAAATCCCAGACGCTGCCAATGGGTTTAAAATAATCTTTACGGTCACCTTGCTTTGAATGAACTCTGATCAACTGCCAGGACTGCAATTCTTTAAGCCCCATACTGACATTTCCACGAGAGACCGATAACATTTCTGCGATTTGATCGGCATTGACAGGTTGTTCGCTAAATACGATAACGGCAAGCATTTGACCGACTGTGCGGTTGAACCCCCAGCGACTGCCCATTTCACCGAAATGAACAACAAAGGTTTCTAACTCAGAAGGGATACTCAACGAAGATTCACCAATTTTCAGAAATTTCTGAAAATTATATACACTATGATGATTTTTGCAAGTTTTTGATCGAGATCAAAGGACAGGGTTTCGGTGTTTATCCTGCCCAATTAAACGTTTCAGTGAATCAATTGCCTCCCAAACCAATGGTGGCAGAAACAAACCCTTCAAACTGTTTATCCAAAGGGAATGGTTCTGGCACTGATAACCCTTTAATAACTGCCGGCCGAACAGACACTTGCTTCCACCAATTATTGAGATTAGCATAATTATTAAGACCAAAAGATTCTGCAGCAGGATGAATTGAACACAAACGAATCCAAGGGATGCATGCAATATCAGCAATTGAATATTGCTCGCCTGCCAAGTAATCTTGATTCGCTAATCGCGTATTAAGAACCGACAATATCCGACTGACCTCTTTAAAGTATCGCTGAGTCACTTCTGGAAATTTATTATCCCATGCTGCAGCGAAAACTAAGAACTGACCAAACATCGGTCCGAGAGACGCCATTTGGAACATCAGCAGTTCAACAGTCTTGGATCTTTCAATAAAATTGTCTGAAATAAATCGCTTAGTTTTTTCTGCTAGATACATCAATATTGCGCCGGACTCTGTCATTACCACACCATCATCTACCAAGACGGGAATTTTGTTATTGGGATTCAATTCTGTAAATTCATCTGTAAATTGCTCGCCACCTAAGTAGATTTGCTGAGCGTTATATTCAAGTCCCATTTCCTCAAGCGCGATGGAAACTTTTAAGCCATTGGGTGTAGCATCTGTATAGAGTTGAAGCATGTGAATTCATTTCCTATTAAGTGGTTTAACTGGAACAGAAAATCATACTCTTTTCAATATTGCGTACAAGTAAGCAAACTTAACTACTCTTGACTCAAATATTAGCCCCCGCTACACTTTAATCAAATATTGTTTAACGACTTAATTAGCCATTGGGCTGAGGGTAATAGAAACATGAATTGGGAAGATATGAAGATATTTCTAGCGATAGCTGAAAATGCTGGCTTAAAAAAGGCAGCTCGAAGTTTAGGAATTCATCACTCTTCCTGTGCCCGGCGAATTCGTTCGTTCGAGCTCCAACTTGGCGTCAATTTATTTATCCGGTTACCCACAGGGTATGAACTCACTGAGGAAGGCGAAGCTCTACACTCGTCCGCTAGTTTGATACGAGATGAATTTAACCGTGTCGAAAGCGAAGTCCTCAGTAAAGATACGCGACTAGAAGGCACCATCAATGTCACTCTCAACAATGGCCTCGCAACTCACTTGTTAATGCCTGACTTCACCGCATTTATGACAGTCAATCCAGAAGTAAAAGTTAAAATCAACATGACTTATCTGACAGCGAACCTCGCCAATAGAGAGGCTGATGTCGCTATAAGGCATGTCGATAGCCCAGCAGATTCTCTCGCAGGAAAACGTATCGGCCGAATCGCTTACTCAGCATACGCAACGCAAGAATATCTGAATACTCACGACCTTGATAAACACCCTTCAGAATGCCACTGGTTAGGTTGGGGAGAAGAAAGAAATCATTTAGCATGGGCAATGAAGTCGACTCATCCAGACATACCAGTCCGGGGTAATATGTATTCGGATGTGCTTCAATTATCAGCCGCTAAATCGCACATGGGAATCGCGTCGTTACCGTGTTATATGGCTGATCCCGATCCAGTCTTGGTCAGAATCCCCAAAGCGGTACCGGTCGAACAAGATTGGCTATGGGTTTTAGCCCACAAAGATATGGTGAGAAATACCAAAGTAAAAGCCTTCATCGAGTTTTTTTCGGACGCTTTTATCAAACACAAAAAACTCTTATTAGGTATCCCCTAGAGAAAATTGGCTGCCTATTTATTGACGCGACCGCCCCTTTATTTCACTATCACTTCTTCACTATTTCAAACACTTTATTTGTCGGTAACCGAACCAATTGAACGTCGATAATAGTAGTTCTGAAACTTTGAATGATACCCATGACCTGATTAGCCGTAAGTTGAATGTTCACCGGTACAAATGAAATCTCATCAGAATCCGGCTCATGTCCTGTTATTTCGATATCAAGCGGCGCAACGTTTGTTAAACGCTCTTCAAAGATTTTCTTCTTTTCATTAAATCGTTGGGTTCTTAGATAGAAAGTTATAATGCCGTCACATTGCTTATTGCCGTGATGATCTTCAATCATCTTTTCGAGTCTCATTTGTCCCTTCTTGAAACTGGCTGTTTGAAACATCACATCAAAATGCTCAACACCATTACCAAACTGATCTTTAACTCTAAAAATGAGCTGTGCATGCCCTTCATATTGTTCTTGTGGATGCCAATCCGTCAGTCTTGTTTTTAATTTCGCTGCGCGAACAAAGGTCTTTTGATGGACTTTATCAAACCGCTCAACGGCTTTGTTATAACCGCTTTGCGATCGAGGTGTCAGCAATGCTGACTTTACCAGAGGCATCACTCCACTTCGGTTTTTCTTGCCGGATACTATTCCTATATCATCACCGAAATGAGCCGTTTCATAAAGTATAGCAAAAGGGACTGCCTGTCGTTTGTTACATAGATGAGTGGTATCGAAATCATAATGAAGCTCTGATATTTTTTTATTTTGTAGCCGTTTATTGACTACAGAGGTCAACTTCTTAACATTTAGATTAAGGGTCTTCGCTTTTGGGATAACTCGAAGGTAATTAAAATTCAAATTACTGGCACTGGTGCGAACTGTATTATCAGATGAGTCTTCTTTGACATAACGAATTGGTACTACTCTCAGCATCGAGAGGGTTTGTGAGCCGATTAAACCAAACTCCTGTACCTGATAGTCTTTTAACATATCGTTACCGACCGTCAAAAAATGAGTATGTAGATCAATGGTCTTATCGCAACCAAATTCCAATTCATTCAATATTCTGGTGCCCACGCCGGTTCCGCTGATCTGATTCTTCCAACGGGAGAGTTGCCCTTGGCCAATGTGCGCAAGACCACTGCCAAAATTTGCACCAGCGAGATGAATTAAATTTCTAATGGGGCCAGGTTTTGGAGAGTATTGTTTAATCCAATTACGCACAACGAGTGCACCCGTACTATGGATGATGACGTGAAAGCCGCTTTGTAATAATTCCGGAAACTGGCCTTTTAATGCTCTTTCCATTGCATAACTAACATCATCAAGCATAACCCCGTCACTCAGCGATATCCAACGACTAAGGTTTAGCGACCTGATTTGATTTCGACCAAATCTCTGTTTAAGTTCTTTTGGTAAAGAGCCATAGATCTTTTCGACGGTATTATCTTTACCTTCAGTGCTATAACCATGTATCAATAGTATCGGTAACATTCCTTCCATCCTTGTATTTATAGGTTATTAAGTATTTTGACAACTAGGACAGAAAGTCCTAAATCTCACAATTGGTCTCAAAACAGTGTTATACATCCGATCAGAGATATCCAGTTTTTATCTCAATAAACGATTTCGCTCAGACTGAATTCTTTATCTTTCAGTCCCATCTCCCCATCTCCCCATCTCCTAGCTCCTATCTCCCATCCCTTATCTCTCAACTAGCCCCTCCTGCCACCGATAGACTAACTCTGTTACAAAATATTAATCGTTCAAACTGGCAAAAATACTATACTAAGCAGCGTTCGCATATGACTCCTCCTTAATTGACCCCCTTTAGAGAAAAAGAATTAGAAACATGCTTGTAACAAAACAACTAAAACTGACTGCAACGAATACGACCTTTCATATACTAAAAAGATTCCTCAACGTGACGGTATCAACGCTTAGTCTTCTGTCTATATGCTGTCTAAGTGTCTCTGCCAGTGAATCCAATAACCTATCTGACATTCAAAATAATCAGCTTTATCAAGCAAGCTTCTTCGACCAATACTTACCTCAAAACGCCTTAGATATGGTGAAACGCCTACCTGGGTTTAAGTATGATAAGGGAGAAGATAATCGCGGATTTGGTGGCAATGCGGGTAATGTCCTGGTCGACGGTGTTCGTCCTACATCAAAATCAGGTGGACTATCGGGTGCTTTAAACAGGATACCTGCGGCACAAGTTGATTATATCGAAATACTACGAGGCGGAATCGGTGCCGGCGAGGCTTCAGGCCAATCCATTGTCGCTAACGTGATTAGAAAGAAAGAAGGAACCAACGGTACCTGGGCTGCAAAGTTAAGACGGGCGCCCCATGGAAATACACAACCAAATATAGAAGCCGCTATTTCGACTAGAATCGGAGACTGGGAAACAGCCTTTGATACGGATTTTGGCAGCGGCCCTGGTTACCGGACTGCACTCATTGAGGAGCGTGATTCTGCGGGTAATCTAACCTCTAGTGCTGACGAAGTTTTAGATGACACCGCTCGGTGGCTTTTCGCTAATGGCGAAGGTGCTATCAATACCGACAAAGGCACGTTAACCATTAATGCTCGAGTGGGAGCCGATAAAGTGAAAGTTGGCATTACGAGGGAAATATATCAAGGCAGGCAACCGGACGAGACAGATAACGACGAATTCTTTTCAATTGATGAACGAAGAAAATTCAAGATGGCCGAGTTAGGCATCGATTGGGTCGGTAAAACTGATGACTGGAAATTACATTTGATTGGACTTGGATTAATTAACGACCGCAATTACCAGAACCAAGTGGAATATCAAAATTATATCGTTCCAGACAATCAACAATCTAATTTTAACCAAGATTCTAAAAAAACAGAATTCATCACTCGAGCGACCTATGGTTATGCGGGGAGAAATATTTTCAAACCCGAATACGGCGTCGAACTAGCCCAAAACAAATTAACTAGCGATGCAAACTATCGAGAGAATGGAATAACGGTTGCACTCAATGGGGCTAATGTAGAAGTGGAGGAACTTCGAACCGAGCTGTTTGCTACGTTTGTTTATCAGCATAACGATACGCTAACAATAGAAGGCGGACTAACAGGTGAATTCTCTCAAATTGAAGTATCAGGTGAAGTGACAAATAAACAAACTTTTCAGTTTTTAAAACCGCGTCTATCAGCAACCTATAAACTCGATACCGTTTCCCAGATCGCTTTGGTCGCCGAACGAAATGTAGGTCAACTAGACTTCGGTGATTTCGCAGCAAGCAATCAAGCACAAGACGGAAATATAATATCAGGAAACCCTGACCTTGCACCGGATATCAGTGATGAATTATCGGCAACCTATGACTTAAGTTTCAGTAAAAAGGGAAGTTTGACGGTCAAACTATTTCATGAATGGAAACAAGATATATTGGAGCAAATTGTATTACCTTCTGGTGGCAACGGTATAGGTAATGCCGGAGAAGCGAGATTTTGGGGAGTGCACACCGATGTAAACTTGCCACTTGATGGCATCTTACAAAACGGCCTCATTGAAATATCTCATCGCTACAGAGATTCGGATTTTGAAGATCCAATCATCGGTGCTAAACGCGCCATTAGTGATTATACTCCCCACTTCTTAGATTTAAAATTACGTCAAGATATCGTAGAAGAAAAAATTTCTTGGGGAATTGAATATTCAGGCAGTTTCACAGATGAGTTTTTCAACGTTGATGAAAGAATCACATTCAGTGGCAATAAAAGACTCCACGCATTTATAGAGACAAGTCGTTATTTCGGGGTCAAAATGCAATTAGAAATTAAAAATATCAATACCGGTGATTTTACTCGCTCACGTTATCTATTTAATGAAGACAGGGCTAATGAACCAGAAGGGAGTCAGGTTGCTTTCCGTCATCGACGTCCTGAAATTAAGTTCTCAATGTGGGGAACTTTTTAACTTAAGTCCTTGCTCAGAGGTCTCTTAGGAGAAAAAACCTTAAAATCTGCAGGAAGATAGCTGTTTGATGCTATAACCTGCAATTTGGATTAATTGTAGTAGCTCAGACATTTGCTTATCCAGCAAATCATCAGTATAACCCCGACTAATCAATTTCCCGCTTCATTACTCCAGCGAACTCTTGACCACCTTCAAGCTCCCTAAAATCAACATTAACAAGCTCCCATCCTTCGACTCCTAACTCACATAGATATTGTTCTATGTCTTCTCGTTTTCTACTCTTAAAGATTCCGCCCGTTTCAATATCTCGTGTATCGACAATTTTATATTCGTATTTATTCATAACATTTCCTGTTGTTAGTGTGCCAAGCAAATTCAAAAGAATGACAGCTTACAATTAGCTGTGATAGGTAAACGAACTCTCTTGTAGATTATTCCGACGGTATTGACGAAAAGCCCAGTATCGATTGAATTCACCTTTCTCAACACTCAACTCTTAACTCTTAAGTTTTAACCCAACATCGTCCACAGACAGATAAAACCGAGGGATTACCGGCTGGGTTGCCAGTCCCACCATTCATGTTGGCCATCCTCTCTTTCTTCTTGCAATCGAAAGACCTTCCAACTCACATGAATCAAATTATCTTCATCACGCCAACATGCTTCTGTTGATGGTGGAATGACAGCAATGGTTCTTCCATCCTCATCTGGTCGTATGCTGATGCCTTCTTGAGGATCAACCTTTAAGATTCGACCTGTGAATTTATTTTCATTCAAAAGAGTCGTTTTGTCCCTATCTATGTATTGAATCTGCACATCAACCAATTCATTCACTAATTCGTTTAGAGTTAAATTTTTGATCTTTTCTACCAATGTCTATCATCTCCACATCGCCTATTGTGTATTAAAATAGTAGTCGCTTTACGCGATAGGCTTCTTTGAAATTATAAAGCATAAATTGCACCTTACACAGCTTCATTCGTTTTTGAATTTACCACGTACAAACTGACTGTATCTACTATTACAAAAATATTTGCTTTGCTCGTCAATTGATGAGCAGACCACTCAAGGCTCAGGCCTTTCATGGTGTACTCCCCACTCAAAATATCGTCTCAAGTGCCTCGTTTCTGGTTTTAGATTACTTTACATAACTCTGCATTAATTTGCGCTTTCGGATGAGGGATGAATGCACGACGAAAGACCTGTCCCCTAAAAAGGCGTTGCCTTATTTTTTTCCCGAAGGCATCTCATTAAAATCAAGTAACATTCGATTCCTCAATGAGATAGCGCCAAGCGCAGCGGCCGAAGGTCCACTGGCGTGAATTGTTAGCTTTAAGTTTCACTAACGTTTCATATATAGATAAAAACCAAAACCCATTGTTGTTCTGCCGAATTTTCTGTAGTACTGATTCCATTGACGTACTCTATCTAGTTTTTTCTTAGCCATATCATTTTCGGGCTCTGCGCTCACCTGATACTCAGCATTCATTCGGAAACACCACTCAAAGTGATCCCACTCGTCTTGATTACTGATTGCTGCGTACAGAGGGGTTAGACCTAAGGATTCCGCCTGTTGTATATTTTGATCGTGGTAATTATAAATGCCCACAGGGTCGCCAATAAAATCAAGATACTCCTGTTCTGGTTTTTTCTTCCAATATCCCTCGCCGACTAAAATCAGACCATCAGGTTTTACTATTTCGCTCATTTTCTTCAATGAACTTGAGTAAGCCGCTTCCCCTTGACCAAAGATATGAGCTGAGCCTAAACAGACCGCAAGCTCGAAACTATTTTTCCTTAGCTGAGCTTCTCGTACGTCAGCCAATTGAAAGCGAAGATTCTCGCCCAAGCCATGTTGTTGTACTTTTTGCTCCGCAAGTGAAATACATGATGGTTCGATATCTATACCTAGGCAATCTGCACCTGATGCTTGTTGAATCCGAGTGAGAAACTCGCCACTCCCGCAACCTAAATCAATCACTCGATGCGTAGACTTCAGCTTCAAAATACTGATTATCAAATCTGCTTTCTCAACACTTATGGGACAATTAAATAACATTTGTACTCTTTAGCAAAATGGGAAGCTAACACCGCGTTCACCAGCTTGTCCGGTGCAACGCTTTGATACTCATTGAGCCGACTCCCTAACATTCCGAGTATTCGGTATGCTTAAGGTGATGAACCCAACAGGAGCAGCTCAATGAACTTTTATAATAACATTCACGAATATTACTGTGGAATTGATTTACACGCCAGAAGTCTTTACGTTTGCAT
>JAHRVB010000023.1 GCA_019090895.1 Kangiellaceae bacterium | reverse complement strand
TCTAGTTCATTTATCCATGCATTGTTGACTTCTTGTACCGTCACTATGTCGGGCGATTCTTCTAACACCAATTCAATCAACTTGCTGTAGCTTTTATTACTGGTCTGTACATTGCTATGTAGTATTTTTAAGGAGTTTAATTGGTTTTGTTGATGTGGGTTTGGTTTGGAGTCGAAATACCATGGCAACACATAGCTTAGGTTTAGTAAAAAGATAGCCATCATTACAGTAGCCCATTTTCTTTCTCGAGTAACAACAAAGATTGACATAAAAATTAAAGATGCTAAAAGGTATTGCAATTTAAAATGAGAAAACAATTCCAAGAATCGATGGTGGCTATCGAATAGTGTCAAAGTACTTAGAGCAGCGAGCATTACAGAAAATATTCGGATTAGTCCAATCAGAGTTAAACTGTTTTTTGCTGGATTAGTGTTTGAATTCATACCTGCTGCACTCACTTTATCTAATGGGAATTTAACCATCTAGGATTCGCCGACATAAAACATCTAGACGGAGGTTAAATCTCCTTTATTGACCGTAAAACAATCAGATTTATTTATCGTTATTAAATCATATCAGAGGTTTTTAAATTGTTGTAAGATTTAAAAGCAGACATAAAACAATTGTAAACAGGAATTACCATGAAAAAATTACTACCACTAATGCCCTTCTTGATTGGTTGGGGGGTGCTGCTTGCTACTGTTAGTTTATTTGAAATCAGTTTGATCAATGGTATATCACAGCTCGTCATATTTTTATTCGTGGTTTGTATTCCTACTTGGAAAACAGGGCGTATGTCCTATGTGGATATTGGTTGGCCTTGGGGATTGGTGGCGATAGGCGTGCTGACCATTATTTTTTCTGATGGTCACTGGCTGCGAGTTGGATTGGTCGGTGCGGTCTATATTTTTATGGGTTTACGCATGGGGATCGGCGCATTAAAGATGTGGCAACTGGGAATGCTAGACAAAGAACTGCCTAGATACCAATATCAACACAGGCGTTGGGAGCGAGCCGGTCATGTCGACAAAGGTTTCGTTATGCAGGTGGAAGTACTGGTTCAGGGCTTGGCCAACGCAGCATACTTAGCCATGCCAGCTTTTGTTATAGCTAGCAATTCTAGTGATAGCCTTTCTATTTTTGAAGCGATTGGTCTGCTAATTTGGGTTGCGGCATTTGGGATTGAAACGGTCTCTGACTTGCAAAAAATGAAGTTTTTGAAAGACATGAACAAGCAAGGCTTAAAAAACAAAGTGTGCAATGTTGGTCTTTGGCGATACAGTCGTCATCCCAATTACTTTGCAGAATGGATGGTATGGAATGCGCTGCTGATAGCTTCCATTCCCAGCTGGTTTGCACTACAAAACGCCGAACCTTTACTTGTATGGTTGCTACTCGGGCTAGGTTTGCTGTTCGTTTCACGGATCATGTATGTAACGCTTGTTTATTATACGGGCGCGAAACCTGCTGAATTTTATTCTGCACAAAAACGGCCTGAATATAAAAAATATCAGCAAACCACCAATATGTTTTTTCCGGGCAAACCAAAAGGATAGGTTACAGCGCCTGCCTTGTATTTGTTTGAGGGTCAAATAAATAGAGGGCTAATGGCTGCGGGTATTCTATCCTTTTTCCTATGGATTCGTTTGTCACCAAAACAGGTTAGAGTTAAATGCGTTTATCGCGTGAATTTTCTTTTTTAACTTGTTGGCCTCACCGATAAACCGCCACTTAAAAACTAGGCAGAGTTTCTCGAATAAGAAACAGGGTTTGAATCGTCTCGTTGTTTATTTCTTAAATCAGTATTGTATTCCACCTTACTGATACCAAATTGACCGAGCTTCTCAAAGATCGTTTCGCACAGTTTGACTAAATCATCTGCTGATAAAGTTGATGTTCGAGAAGTTTCTAACGCAGCTTCATTAAATTTCACGAGCTCTTCAATATTGTCGATGACATTACGGGTTGCTTGTTGTTCGATTTTTGATGAGGACTCCATATGAGCCGCAGTCTCTGCAATATTTTCCAATGCCGACGCAATACGGTTTAAATAATCTTTACTGAGCGTTGTTTGGCTCACGGCATCTTCGGACATGGACACACTGTGATTCATGCTTTCATAACTGCTTTGGGTTAAATGCTGGATGCGTTCTACATTTTCACGTACTTCAAGGGTAGACTCATGGGTCCGATTGGCTAGCCCCCTTACCTCATCAGCGACTACCGCAAATCCACGACCAGACTCACCAGCCCTAGCAGCCTCTATCGCAGCATTTAACGCAAGTAAATTAGTTTGATCGGCGATTTGGCTGATGACTTCAATAATGTGATTAATTTGGCCACTGGCATCTTTTAGTTGGGTGATTGTGGCCTCGGCTTCTCTGACATGTTCAGCTAACGTGCTGATACTTGATACCGCTTGTTCGATTATTTTCTTGGACTCAACTACCAAGCGCTGCTCTTCTGCAATGCTCTTAAAGGCTGATTGTATATCTTGATTGAGTTCATCATTTGAATCGCGAATCGAACGAATACCACTAAAAATACTCTCATTATGCTGCTGATTGGTTTTTGCGCTTTGTTCAAATTGAGACTGGCTATCACGCACCCCTTCAGACATTGGTTTCAATCGAATAACACTTTGCAGAACAGAGTTCATCATGCCATCAGCACCTTTTAGCCGGCTGTTTACTTGAGTAAAAAATTGTTTAACGATAGGCAAACTTGCAGGGGTTGGAAACTGTGTGGAAAAATCAAAATTAGGACTGTCGCTGCTATCGAGCGTCAACAAAAAGGGTCGAAAGGCCCCGTTAAACCACCAATATAAAGATGCAAAAGTCATCAATAAGGCAAACAGGGTAAACCCCAACCACCCCCAATAGCTATGCGGTTGGAGGGTATAACCCGCCAAAGAAATAAAAACTACAGGGATAATAAATACCGATAACAACTTGAACATAACTACTCTAAATCCTATTTTTATTGTTTTTAATAGTGTTTCTATAACGCTCAATCGGAATGAATCACTCAGCGCTAGAACAATACTATCATGAAGCGTTTACTCGCCCTAGGGGATGATATGATTTGAACAACGAGCTAGAGAGGGATTAGAAGGGTTTCGAGTTGTTAGAAAAAATAAAATAGTGATTAAATTACTGCTTAACCTAACAAAACTAAATCTTGGAATGAGTAGGGTGAACAAAAGTGGAGTACTTAAACCTACTCTTTCCGATTTTTTGGCAAAGGTTACATTTCTGGCAAAGAAGCCCGCACACCCGGTAATGACATCATTTTATCATACCAAGTTCGCAACGCCGGCTTATCCTCAGGAATAGCTTTGGCCATACTGAGTTGAAATACATTGGACACCAAGGCTAAATCAGCGATGGTTATATTGTCACCAGCGATGTAGTTGTTATCCTGTAACTGCGCTTCTAATATCACAGATAACTCAGCCATCATTTCATGTCCACGTATAATTGCTGCTTGGTCACCGTTATCTCCCATGAATACGGTGTTGAGCACTATGTTAACTACAGCTCCTGACATTCGACATTGAATCCATTCTAGCCATTGATCGGTTTGAGCGCGAAGCTCGAGGTTTTTTGGATACCAGTTATCCAAATTATTCTTGTCGCAGAGGTAACGCATAATCGCATGAGATTCGTGTAGTTTAAGCTCGTTATCTGAAAAGCTTGGCACTTGATGGTTGGGGTTGATAGCCAAAAACTCGGGTGACATGTGCTCGCCCTCACCAAGATTTACAGGAATCGTTTTGTATTCTAATTTAGCTTCCTCCAGAAGAGAAATGATGCGGCGGCAATGCTGGGAATAAGGATTATGATGAAGTTGATACATTTTGTGCTCCTTTAAAGTGCAGACGTTATTAAGACAAAAAGAAGCGTAACATGGTACTACTGACACCTGCTGTCAGTAGTCAATTACAATGCTGTTGTAGTCGATGGGTCACTCACCAAACATAAATATTAATGGAATTTCTAAACGTTTTGCCCATGATTTTTCACTGTGCCATTGCTGAGCTGGAAACTTGTGTTTCTTAAATAGTTGGTCAACCTGTTTTTGAAGCGGTAGATAATAAGCATCTAAAGTTAGATCGCCATGATCGAAATAGATTTTGTGGTTCTCTAACGATGTCAGGTTATTATCGATAAACGATAAGAAAGCGGGAAATGACTCTTCATCGTTTGGGCCTGTACCCGGCCAATGACTCGAGATACAAATCGCACCGGCAAATTCGTCAGGGTATTGTAATAACCCATACCAAGAAATGAGACCTCCCATACTAGAGCCAGCAAGGTATCGGTTAGCGCCACCTTTATTGACGGAGAAATTTGACTCTATGTAAGGCACGACTTCCTTTACAATAAATTTTAAATAACTATCGGAATAAACTTTCGCAGCAAACAAAGGTGTCGTTGGGTTTCTGTGAGCTTGATAGAGCGTTTTTTGCGTTGTTGTGGTGAGGCTCTCAAAGGGTTTCACTTTATTCTGTTCGATTAATCGGCCTGCGGTTTCATCAACCATCCATTCTTGTTTATTCCATGTTGTATTCGCGTCAAATAGCATACGGCCGTCGTGCATGTATAGAACATCATATTTTATTTCAGTTGAGTAGCCAGGCGGTAACCAAACATCGAGATAACGTGATTGAATGAATTGTGATTTGAAAGGGACGACTCATTCTATGTGACCTTTGTTAACTTTGGGTAGTGGCTCAGTAGCGTTAACAAAAAGAGGGATGAAAACTGCGGCAAGGCTAATAAGTATTCTTAATCTCATAGACGAAATTCCTTTGTGCCGATATTTTTAGAAGAATAAATCATCATTCATAGGGGAGACAATTTGAATACGTATGTACAGCGAGATTGATAGGAAGTAAGAACAACGAATTTTCTCGCACACAGTCTTGCTGACCGGTGCGAGTACTTAGGGAAACTAATTGGCGAATATTGCGTTATTAGGTCTGTTAAGGTTTAACGAATTTTAGAGTAAAGCGATCAGTATTACCGGTTACTGATTTTCTACCGACTTCATAGCGTAGTTCGTCATCTGCCTTGTAATGCAGTGTCGAATAATCAGCCAGTATAAAGCCAGCTTCTTGAATCTCTTTAATGGCGAGAACCGGATCAACCCGTCGACCATTTTCATCGTTAAGTTTTTGCATATGACGGCGAGTATGATCAACAACCGCATATACACCACCTGACTTAAGCGCTTTAAAAGCCGCTTGATTCATACGTTTACGACCAACTTCGCCAAAATTATGATAGTTTCTAAAAGTAAGTACCATATCAACATCCGTGGAACCTAAGTCAAATTTGTCGACTGTAAGGAAGCGCTCACCTTCTTCGCGTCTGATGTTAGCACTGGCTTCAATTACGTTAAGAAACTTCATACCTTTTTTTCCGACAAGGTTCTTGCTAACTCGGCTAGTGCCTAGAGCCACGGAAAAATTGCCAGCTTCAGCCAGAGTTGGAGCTAATATTTTGGTGTACCAACCACCGCCTGGTACTAACTCGATGACTTTCATATCTGTTTTAAGACCAAAAAACTTGAGAGTTTCTAGGGGATTTCTGTTGCGGTCTCGTTTTTTATCTTTATCGGTTCTTAATTCCGATTGCATTGCTTTTTCAACGGCTTTTTCTAACTCGGCAGCTTGGAGGTTGGCAGTGAAAACAATACTGGATAATAAAACGGACAGGATTAAAGGGAGTCTTTTCATGGTGTTATCTCATGTTGTTGATGAATGGCAATATTACAGTCAGATTAAATCACAAAATTAAGGCAAAAAAAAAGCACTTCCAAAGGAAATGCTTCTTTCTGTTGGCCAGTCTAAGAGACTAGCCTATAGCAACTTTAAATTAAAGTGCTACGATGTTTTCAGCTTGAGGGCCTTTTTGACCTTGAGTTACAGTGAACTCAACTTTTTGACCTTCAGCAAGAGTTTTGAAACCAGAAC
>JAHRVB010000269.1 GCA_019090895.1 Kangiellaceae bacterium | reverse complement strand
TTCTCTATACATTCCATGACATGTTCAATCTCAAACTTAAAATTATCTTTTTCATCAAAGACAAGCTCGATAGTTTGAAGCTCTTCACCCTCTATACAAACTTCTAAACGTTGAGCGCCTATAAAAGTGGGTACTTTAATATAGCCATTGGTTCCGACAATCATTGCATTAATTGGCGCTTGTTGGGCGAAAGATGAGGATAAAGAGGCCGTTGCACCACTCGGATAATCGAGTAAGTAATAAGAACTCTTATCGACGCCAGTTACGTCTCGGTCAACACTGCTTTGTATCCGGCAAGGATGCTCGCCAATCACATCCGCGGCTAAATTGATTGGATAAATGCCAAGGTCAAGTAACGCTCCTCCTGCAAGAGATTTATTCCTTAGTCTGTGGTCTATTTCGAATTCTCTTTGAATGCGAAAGTCTGCTGATACCGAAACTACTTTTCCAATGACTTCTTGTTTGATGAGTTCTCGCAATTGAACCATGGCAGGCACAAATCGATTCCAAACCGCCTCCATAATAAAAAGACCTTGCTGTTTTGCCAATTCAAATAATTCGGCTGCTTGTTTGGCATTGACAGTAAGCGGTTTCTCACACAGAACGTGTTTTCCATTGTTAAGGCAGAGTATGGCATTTTGATAGTGAAAATTATGTGTGGTGGCAATGTAGACCGCGTCAATATCTGAATCTGCTGCCAATTGCGCGTAGTTACCATAGCTTCGTTCTACATGGTATTGCTGACAATAGTCAGCTAATCGAGTTGAAGAACGAGAAGCTGCGGCGAACAAAGTAGCATTTTCTATGTCTTGTAACCCTGTAGCGAATACGTTTGCGATTTTACCGCAGCCTATTACGCCCCAATTTAAATTTTTGCTATTCATATAAGTCCGATCTATTTTTGCTAGTTGCTAGTTTTAAAATTAATTCAAACTCGATTCTACACTAGTACCAACGAAACACACTGAAACAACTGAATAAATCCTTCTCACCGGCTTAATCTAAAGGCTTTGAAGCAACAAGCCTTACTATAGTGCGAGACCATTCTAAAAATACTCGCTAATCTATAGCAATTTGAGATAAAGCTGCATATTCTTCTGCTCGATTTATCGATATAACCAATGCACCGCATTTTATCGCATTAAATGCGCCAACCTGTTTCAACGTACAGATTAAAGAATTCATCAATACTAGCATTATCAAAAAACAATCTTGTATAGATAACAATGTATCAATAAATTCTAATTACTAATGCTCTACTTGCATGAGTGACGAAATACCCAAATAAATTGTAAACAACCCAATCTAAGTAAGATTGTGTTTTTCCTCAATAGAGCTGTTTGGTTCGTTGCTTTGTTTTGCAGATACTCATTTTCAAAAAAACCATTTGCTAGAAGTTAGCTAATTATCTCGCTATTTATCATGGATCTAAATCACGCCTCTAACTTAAGAATTCTCTTATTTACATTTCACTGACATTAACTGGTATGTAATCTGCATTTCAGATGAATGAAATACCAGGTCGGAGCCTTAACAAAGTATATTTGGCACCTACTATTCACTAATTGATCTCAAAACTAATAGATTCATCAGGAGAACAAAATGGAAATTAGGAATCAATCATCAAACACGCTGCTGACGGAAGTACTCACGAAGCAAGTGGCGTCAGAGTCTACAATTAAATCAAATGAGAATAACTCATTAAGGCAAAGAAGTGGTTCTGACGATAAAGTGAATGTAAGTTCTATCGCACAACTTCTGAGCGGTCTAACGGCTACTGAACGCGCTGAAATGAAGGATTTCAGGCAACAGATGATGGAATCAGTACGGTCCGGTAATTTTGATGGAGAAACTATGGCCGCTAATGCACCGCAAGCACTCACAGATTTTGCTGAAACAAACGGTGTTGAACTCTCCCATATGCTAGAGAAAATGGCAGGTCGAATTCAACAATTATCACTAGGAGGAGGAACAATTGGTCAAGGAATGTCCGAAAGAAATTATGGAAGTACAATCAACAGAGATCCTCTTTCTAGTCTATTAGATATTGTTGCTAAAGAACAAGGTGAGGATAAACAATTAGACTCTGGTGCTAATAAGATTGACGTTTAATTGCAGTGAATGAGGCAATAGATTGCCGCCTTGGTAAATTATTGCCTCATTTCTTATTGAAAACTCGATCCGAACATTGCGTGTAGTATTTCGTTATCAAATGATAATTGGCTTCCTTAATTCTATATTCGAATTAAGACAGCAATATACACCTGTGTATCACATCGTATACCAAGAGCTCATTCACTAATTGCTAACCGATTGGTGTACGATACTTCTATAATATAGATAACTTAAAGACATCAAAAGATGCTTTAACAATAGGCTTATTAAGAAAGTTCAATCTAAACAAACCAGATTTTTTGTGAGGCTTTGTCGCTGATTTTAGTTCTATGAGAGAGAAATAGTAAGCCTCTAATATATTTGATTTATTTAGACTGATAATGTACTTCCCGAGTTCGCTTGCTTGGTATTGATCAGAATATTGAGACCGCTCGATATTTGGGCCACCGAACTCGGATATAATAATAGGCTTCTTGTATCTATCTCTGAAAGCATCAACCACACTTGGCCAATGAGAATATGAACTGTATAAGTGTAAGTCGAGTAGATCAAAGGATGTATTATCGAACACATAATCAATTTCGTGTCTTATTTGTCTTATATTCGGTAGATTACAATATTGAGAAAGAGACTCTCCTGACAGTGTAATGCCTTCAACTCGATCCTCTACTTCTTCCATATAACCAGCACAACCTGGCCATAAATGAGATACCCCTGTTGCTAAACTACCAATGACTACTTTTGTTTCTGGTAAGTATCTTTTGCTAAGCCCATAAAACTGATTAAACAATTTTGAATAGCGGTGGCTGAAATTATCAATATTCGCTAAGTGCCTAGCCCACTCATTACCAAATTGTATTCTTACCACAGGGTACTCTTTTGACTTTATTCGATGCAATAACGCAGACAAAAAACGGGTGAAAGCGATCTTATCTGGAATACAATACGATTTATCAAGCTTGTAACTCGTACCTTCTAAGCAATACCTGTTTGGAGAGGTTAAGGGAATAGTTAGCATTATTTGGAAATTATTACCTTTAGCCCAAGACAGCCGTTTATCAAAACTCGTCCAATCAAATACTCCATTTAATTTCTCTCGATAAGCCCAGTTCTCGTTAATACGAATTCGCCTAACGCCTAATTCGTTCATTTGAGTTTTTGTAAAGAATCGTTCAGCTTCCGTTTTCACCGGAGGAAAGGCAAAGCCAAACAAAGATTCGCTAACAATACCTGCAGCTGTAGAGTGAGACGAATTGATAGCTATCAGTAAGAGAAAAATAGACCAGTGAATTCTTAGTATACAAATCGATGACCTCGATAAACCATCTTTATCAATTATAAAAATGAAAAGCCCCTGCGTTCGTTTGTCTAGTCTTTCCACTTAAATAGCTGTTCAAGCAGTTTTTTTTCTGTCAATCAGTTTTAGAATGACAGCTAATACTAAGATCGCTATACCAGCAACATCAGCCAAAATTATTTTGTAGATAGCGTCGTTATATCCTTCTACTAAAAGTGCAAGAGCTATAAAACCCACCATACTAGCTCCAACCATAACCATAGAGGTCACTTGATGCTCCTTGGCAAACGCCGAATACAAAACATATCCACCTAATACACCGAATAAAAGAGCTCTGTGTCGCATTAGAATAATCAAATCATTATTGATTAGTTCAATTGCATAAGCATTTTCCAGATTGAGCGATGATAAAACCCCAGCAACGGGTATGAAGTTAATTATGCCGACTAAAATTAGGCATATAGTTAGCGCTTTATTCATTATTTTTCCTTAAGGGTGCTTAGAAATTACAATCATTCCTTTGCAAAACGATGACTTGATTAAATAATAACCTTTTAAGTAACCTTAACACAAAGAACACGTTTGTTTTAGCGCTAGTCTTGACGGAGATAAATTGGACTAAGATGATCGATATAAATGCTAATTGAGATTGTTCTAAAATCAGTGAAGAAAGTGACGAATGCCACTAACTATGTATCAGGAACTTGCAAGACGACGATTAAAACCTACTGGCTAACGACTCAACAACGAAAATAAGCAATTGTCAGCTGAATATTTTTCAAGACAACAGGCTGAAATTGAGTTCAATTTAATTCGTCATTTGGCCAGTACTTTGTACCTTTAAGTGTTGCTTGAAGAGCTAGCCCAGACTTAGTCAATTGGTAGATAGTTATGTTATCAATAGTTGCTTCTCCACCGACAGCTGCTCCCTTATCACCAGCTTTAGCAGCTGCATCTGCTTGTCCTCCAAACGCCCAACCTTTAGAGATGAATCGGTCCAAAGTCTCTTTCTTATGAAAAACGAGAATAGCCCTGAAGTCTTTGACACCCGCACCAAGGCCTATTCCAACTTCTCCCATATTCATATAAGTGTACTCGCCAGTGGCATTGTTCTTTACTAGTCCGTAACCACCGCCAAAACTCGCCAAAATTAAATTGACGTTAATATTGCTAAAAACGGCGTATCCATTAGCGTTAGTGACTTGTTGTCGTGTATCGGGTTTTAAATCGAAGAGTTCTGTTAATGCTTCATTTTTCATGGTTAAAATGGATTGACGCTTTTGACTGGGGGTGTCTCCAGATATAGTTGCACAACCAGAGAGTAATCCAATGCAAATAGCCATAAAAAGAAGTCGACTGTTATTCATATGATTAAGACCTTATTTATGACAGGTAGTTTACTAAAAATTAATTCCAACGCTCAGCATCCATATTCGTTCATCTCCGGGTAGGCCTTTATCGGCCCAACGATTAAATGACGCCGCAGGATAGTAGTATTGTTCGTCAAGTATATTCGATATTCTAAAGTTGGTAAATATTCCCATATTAAAAATATTTTTTGCATGTAGATTTGAGTTCAGCACCCAGTGGGATTTATTAGAAGCACCCTCTCTGCTTCCTCCTACACCTGGTATGCCTACAAAAAGTGTTTCCATCCTGTCAATAAAATTACCTGAAAACGCAAACGTATAACCGTTGAACTGGTACTCACCTCTAAACTGAATCATCAAATCTGGTGAATAAGCCACATCGAGTTTCTCAAACCCCGTTCTTTGATCTCTAGATTGTTGGTAAGTCACACTAAAATTAACTGATAAGTCCTCATTGAGTATGGTTTCAGCAGCCAATTCCACTCCGTTAGTGACCTGTTTACCGGAGTTTGCACTAAAATTTGTAAAACTCCCATCGGGTAAGCGTTCATCCGTCCTGACTATAAGATCATTCATTTCATTATGGAAGGCGCTTAAATTTACGGTTGTGTTATTCCCAACCGAAGCGACATAGTTAACTTCGTAGGTACTGATATACTCTGGAGTCAAGGTTAAACGATTGGCAGTGCTAAACTGTAGTTGAGAGAACGAAGGACGAATAACCGATTGTCCATACAATAATTTGATAATGTGATTTTTATCCGTAGAATATATCATTGAGACACGAGGTATAACTTCTATATCGCTCGATTCAAATGGACGCTCAGTACTAGTTAATGTCCCAATTGATATGTCCGCATCAATCGCATTATAGCTTTCAAATAGAATATCAAAAGCACTTTGTTTCTCTAAGCGAACACCGGCTACAAGTGTTAAACGATCGGAGTAGGAATAAGTTGTTTGGCCAAACATTGCGAATGTATCTATGCTTTCGCCATGACTCAACGATGTCGGAATAAATGGTATTCCGAACGTTGGTAAATTAGCTTGGTCTAGAATATGGTTTATTGAATGAACATTAACACCTAAAGTTACATCCAAATCGTTAGTTGGATTCAAAAACGCGTTGGCTTCTAACTCAATAAACGCAGTATCAATATTTTCTTGACCATAAAACTCTTGAACAGAAGAAAAGCCTGGCGGGCAATCGCCCCTTGTTTGTGAAACCTGATTGATATAATTAAAACGCCCGGCGTAAGAAAGCTCATTTGATATTTTGCTATTATAACCAAGCGAAAACGTTCCTCTACTTACTCGATTGATATAGCCTTCCTGACGCGATGGACCGAAAAAAAACTGTTCTCTTGGATTCTCAAGCAAAGTAAAATCAACCGACCACCCTGCAGCCGAACCTGAAAAATTGAAATATTTTTCTTCGTTTTCAAGTTGCCTGTGTGTCATATTCGGGATCCCTTCTATTGTCACATCGGTAAAGAGTTGATAGGGGAGATCCATACCGTCACTTCTAAAAATAGAAGCATTCATTGCGTACGAAAATCCGTCTTCTTTTCCTGAACGGCGTAAAAAGACTTTGTTCATGTTTCTAGAGCCATAACTTGTTGAGAATATATTTTCTGATTGGCCCGTTGAATTATCTGTAATAATATTTATAGCGGCGAAAAAAGCGCCAGAACCATAAAGAACACTGTTAGGGCCTCTCACAACTTCTATTCTATCAATGGCTTCAACTGGAATACCTACATTCCTAATGACGTAGCTGGAGGCATAAGCTTCCGTTTGTCGTACACCATTGACTAAAATCAATATTTGCTTCGCCGAGGATGACCAAAACCCTCGCACCCCAAAAACAACATCATTAAAGGCGAAATCGTTGATCGCATATAACCCCGGAATAGTCTCTAAAACATCTTCAAGCGAGATAAAACCATGACGCTCGATTTCTTTGCGGCTCATAACAACAACGCTCGCAGGCACTTTCGATAGTTCTTCTGGTTTCTTTCCAGCGGTTGTGATTTTTACATTTAGTAATTGTTCTAAACTCATATTAGCTAAAGCGTTTAATTCGATATCCGTCGAGTCTTTAGCTTCGACAAGCTTACTGAGGAAGATGATTAATAGAATCAAGCACACTATCTTCATAGATTTCTCCAGCCTAGCTTTTCTATTTTTTGCTACTTTTTAGTATATTAAAGGACACCGTACGTCTAACAAAACACTGCTAATATCTTCGTGCGAGTTACCATCAAGGATAGATCAAATATAAACATTAGTAAAACTTAACATCGAAGTTATCGGTCTTGAAATAATGTAGAAAAGCATCCTTGAAAATTTAAATAATCGAGCGAATAGTCAGACTCGTTTGAGTAGTAACGTTTCGTAAGACTAATGGAAGGTTGGTTTGTGAGTTAAGTGAGTAGGAAATCGTAAATTGGAATATTATCGTTCAAGATAGCTTAAACGAACGATATTTTCGATATCAAGCGATGACAACTCTCTATACGCTACGAGAGAGTTGTCATTATAGTAAATGCGACCTAGTAATATTAATTACTCTAGTTAAATTTAGTGGCAACTATTGGATAGGTATTCCTTACTGGCATGTACAATAGAAATATCCGCGATGTCCAAATTAAGTGGTCCTGAAGAAGATAATTCGAATGGAGAGATCGTTTGCGCCAACTTCATCCCGTTTTCAGTAAAACACGACAGATTGACGGTAAGTTGATGCCACTTTGAAAGTTCAATTTGCGATAGTTTATTAGTTAAATTAAGACTGTGCCCACAAGATTCACCTTCGCTGCAGTAGATAGATAAGTTAACTTCATCCGAGGGATGGCTTTGAAGTTTAATGCTAAATTGTAAAGCGCTCGTCGATTCCGTAGTGCTTTTTAGATCGTGAATACGATTACTGAAACTAACAATCTTAACGCCTGCTTTGACGGAACCATCGATACGAATATTAAAGGCATCTTCCTGAATATTTTTATCGGTGGTTTTATAGCTTAAGCCCGGAAACTGATGCACATTGGAATTAGCCTCAAATTGATATTCACCGGCAAACAATAAGAGTTGCCATGGTTTTTTAGTGGTGCCGTTAAAAATCACTACCGGCGGTAACTCTTTGGGCGTTTGCGCGAACAGCTCTTGCAAATCATCAGCTAGAAAATTCGTATCATTATAGCGCAATCCAAATCCGTAAGGTAAAAGTGGTGAATAATTCTCATCTCCTTTGTTAACACGACTCTGAGTTGGCGTGTTCGGCCATGAGTATGATAACTTACCAATAAAATCATTTTGAGTATGACCTTCTGAATCCTTAAGAATGACATCGGCTATACCTTGTCCTTCTGAACCCGGTAACCAAATGGCAACAAATGAATCAGACGCGTTTAATTCTGCGTTGACCCACATAGGTCTACCACTAATAAATAGCGATACTACTGGGATGCCTTGCTCTTTAAATTGATTCAATAATTCTAATGGTTTTTTGTTTTCCCGATAGAAACTAACATCTTCTCTATCGCCCTGCCCTTCCGCATATGGTTCCTCACCAAAAACAACAATGGCAATATCAGGTTTAGAATCAAAATGACCATCGATACTTAAGATTGCTTGACCGCCTGCATTATTAATTTGTTCTGCTAGTCCTTGATAAATTGACGTACCGCCGGGGAAATCTTGATTAGTATTACCTGTCCCCTGCCATGTAATTGTCCAACCGCCGGATTGCTTACCGATATTATCAGCTCCGTCTCCTGTAATTAGGATATTTTGTTTCGGTGACAGCGGTAACAAATTATTTTTGTTTTTTAATAGAACTAGTGACTGCTGAACCGCTCGACGGGCTAAAGCTCGATGCTCTTTACTGCCAATGAGTTCTCGTTTGCCTGAATAAATTCGATTGGCAGGACTTGGTTTGTCGAACAAGCCCGCTCTATGCTTGACTCGCAATATTCTTCGAACAGCATCATCTATTCTACTAAGTGGAATTGTCCCATTGTTAACTTGCTGAATAGTATTTTCATAGAGAGGTTTCCATGCGTCTGTCGGCACCATAAAAATATCCAGTCCGGCATTAATTGCCTGTGGACAATTTTCATTGGTACATCCAGCGATTTGTCCGTGCCCATTCCAGTCACCAACGACAAATCCGTCAAACCCCATTTGTTCTTTTAACACATCAGTAAGAAGATACTTGTTCCCGTGGTTCTTTTTACTGTGCCAGCTGTTAAAAGAAGCCATAACGGATTGCGCTCCGGCCTGAAGTCCTCCTACATATCCTTGACCGTGAATATCGAAGAGTTCTTTTTCAGATGCTATATTATTTCCCTGATCAACGCCATTAACAGTTCCCCCATCTCCCACGAAATGCTTGACGGTACTTATTACTCGATTGTCGCCTAAGAAATTTTCTCCAGGTGTTCCTTGCAGACCACGCACTACTGCAGCCGCATATTGTTTTACGATTTTCGGATCTTCTGAATAACCTTCATAGGTTCGACCCCATCGATCGTCTCTAACAGTGGCAACGGTTGGCGCGAAAACCCAATCGATCCCAGTAACCATTACTTCAGTAGCTGTCGCTTGTGCTATTTGTTCCATCAGTTCGATATTGTTTGCTGCGCCTAACCCAATATTATGTGGAAACAAGGTTGCGCCAATCACATTGTTATGACCATGAACTGCATCGGTTCCCCACATAGTAGGGATATTTGAACCATCTAAAGAGTCGTCTATTGATGCTTGATACATTTTCTCCGCTAGCTCGATCCAATCCGCCATAGTGGAGTGCTTTTCGTTATTTGGAAATGCTCCACCACCGTTTAG
>JAHRVB010000268.1 GCA_019090895.1 Kangiellaceae bacterium | reverse complement strand
GGCGGTGACATGCCCTCAAAGGGGCTGGGCTTATCAAACTTCATGACTTCACCCCCTTGCTTTGTTGGGCTAGAACATTAGCGCAGCCCGACTTAAAGCATTGAGGGTTCTCGCATGTCACCCATAGCTCACACTGCATCTGATCATCAGATGCAGGTGGTGATAGCTCTAAAACGGGATCATTAGAGGGTTTCAGCGTAATATGGACAGAAATCGAAGGTATATCTGACATGGTAAATCTCCTGAGTAGCACCCGAATTTTGGGCGTAATATGCCTTTTAAAAGACATATCAGGAGATTTCTTCAGAGGGTGATTTGATAGTACGTCATGTCAATTGGCTGTAAATGCTCTTTTCGACCTTAGTTAACTTCTTCACCCCATTATTCAAGGCTTGCTAAACTTGTTTACCCCAACAGGATGTTAATGGACGGCCATATGCCAAGAAAATACAAATTGAAGAATCCGTATTATCGCAATGCTCGGATCAGCGTTGATGACACCATTAGATTTATACATATGTTTCTAAAAGGCATTAAGCCCTCTATTGCAGCGCAAATAATTAACGTATCTGAGGTAACGGCTCATAAGATATATAAAAAGCTCGATGTTTTGATTTGGGAGTCAGAGTTTATGGTGGAATTTGCCATGGCTCTTGAAAAATATGATCCAGATTTATGGAAGTTATTTCATGGGTTAAGAACCAAAGTTTTTGGCTCTTACGGCATTGATCAAATTTTGTGTTGTGCGCGTAATTGTGAAACCGACACACCACCTCTCATCATTAGGGAAATGAGGCGCAGCGGTAAATATGATGAGCTGTTAAAGAAAAGAACAGCATGCAAAACATGCCAGATAAAAATATGTGGTAAGGAACCTGCGAAGGTAAGTGAGGCTGCTAAAAAAATACCGGAATATTTACGCCTTGATATCTATTCAGGAGATCCAGAGGAGCTTATGTCGTTATGGCTCGATGTACTGGATTACATGGCTGATTATAGGAACATACCAGAAAGAGAAACGCTTGCTTATATATTTCGCGGGATATACGCATCTATATTAATAAGAACCAGCTTCCCGATGATTGATTATCGGAATATGCTTATTAAATACGGTAATAACCCGAATGGCCAGTCTGTGGAAGAGGCGAAAGAAATAATGCAATATCAATCATCATTAGACGGAATATTGCTAGGTCATTTACTTGGGTATCTTGAGGTAGATCCTATTTAGGCATTTCAAACGCGATTTTCTTCATCCACACATATTTAGTTTCCATCATATGCCCGCGCCCATATTTTGGACCGGATTTCTTATGCCCCATGAGTTCATCAATAACCTCTTCAGGTGCTTGAGAATCACGCAGTCGATCCTTAAATGTATGACGCAGTGAGTATAGTGAATGTTCTGGCGTTGGTTTAAGGCCATTCTCACGAAAGTACTTATTAATCGTAGTTGAGGCAGTATCCGCGTTACGATAGTGAGAAAACCCTTCAGGCAATAGTTTGAACGCATAGAGGGATGCGCCAACCAATGGCAGCTTTCTTTCTGAGGTGGGGGTCTTAAGAGCCCGATTCTTTCTTGCTCTGATCCATATATGCGGAATAGGCTCATTTAAGAATATATCTTCTTTGCGCAATCCAATTAATTCAGATTCCCGCGCTCCTGTGTCAGCCATGGCAAATACCAGTAACCTTGCCTCTGTATTCAGAGTTTCCATACTGTTAGGGGCAAGTAGTACATCTTGGACATAGGCTGTCTCAAAAGGTGGTCTGGAATGCTCAACTTCTTTAAGCCGAATTTTAGAAAATAATAAGTCAAAGTCAGTATCAATCTCGTGGGACATTGCAACGAGCTGGAGGACATCTCTCGTATACATGACATTTTTGTTCACGGTTGCCGCAACAACTTCACCATTTTCAACTCTATCCATCCACCATTGGCGGTATTTAAGGATATCTGCGCGTGTAACTGTATTTAGGGGTTTGTTTCCGATAACCTCGATGAACGTATTCATTACGGCAATGCGTGGATTTTTCCATTTCCGTACCTGATCTTCAGATTTATTGATAAGTCTATCAGTACAAAGAGGCCAGAATTTGTCGATACAGGCATCCAAAAGGATATCAGGCTGTTCGGTTCCACCAAGAACAGAGGATACTGTGTCGGGCTTCTCGATGGATTTTGTTGCGGTTTGAAGGCGTTCAACTATTTCTTCTAATGGTGCTTTAGCAATATCAGTAGCATTCTTATATGCAAAACCGTGAGCCTTGGCGAGCTTAATTGCAACACGGTATGCAGCATCTGCATCTTGCTTTCCACCGCCCTTAATCAGGCTTTTCCAATAATCTTCAATATAGTCGTTATAAATAGCTGCTTTTCGAATGGCTTCTTTTTCGTCTTTGGTGCCAAGAGATACTTTTATAATATCCTTGTTTTCATACTCTAAAATATGCTCAGGTACGCGCCTTCTATAATAGTAATTCTGTCCGCGTAGAAAAAGATAATTTGCCATCCATGTGTACCGCTTTGTATGTCATTTTGTGTACCATAATTGGTAGAACGAAATGCGCCCCAAAGGCAACTGAAAACTATTTTTCAGCTAATACAACATGTTAATAAGATTTTGATTAAGATTCAGTTAATGAAAGTGGCGGAGACTGAGGGATTCGAACCCTCGATAGAGCTATAAACCCTATACTCCCTTAGCAGGGGAGCGCCTTCAGCCACTCGG
>JAHRVB010000267.1 GCA_019090895.1 Kangiellaceae bacterium | reverse complement strand
CCCAACTCGAAAAGTTCTTTCTTAAAGTTCTCGTCATCAAGCTTATGGAATATGATTTTTCCGTCATTATTATATTTAGGAGCTTTTACTCCGGAAGGAATCATGTGAATAGGCATTTTATGTCCCTTCTCTCTCAATATTCTTGTTAAAAGAAAAATCAACAGCCGATTTCCTTTTAAATGACATAAGTGCAAGGGGAGTAAGGAGCAGAATAAATGACAGTTTCAAAACATCAATCGAAATACTGGCTTCGATTTATTTCAACACCGTTGTTGGTCCTATTATTGGCTTGTGGAGGTAGCGGTGGCTTTGAGGAACCAGACGAAGCAATAACTCCAGCACCAGAATCAACCTCAAATAACAGAGTACAGAGGCTAAAGAACGTAGAAAGATGGATGTATCAAATTCAGGAATTAAACTTAGATGGCGCTGTCGAGCTACTAGCGGCGACTGATTATCCTATGTTAGTCATTGAACCAGGACATAATTTTAAGGAAGATTCTGATGTCTATGAGACGGCTAATATTATCAGTCAATTACGAAATACACCTAGTGGTAGTGAGCGGCTACTTTTAGCTTATATCGATATTGGTGAAGCTGAGGACTATAGAGACTATTGGCAAGATGAATGGGTTGCACCAACAGAATCAACTGGCGGCTCGCCTGATTTCCTTATCACAGTAGATCCAGATGGTTGGAGCGGCAATTACCCGGTTGCATACTGGCGGTCAGAATGGCAGGCATTATGGTTAGGTAATTCGGGAATTATTGCCGAACTAGCGGAGTTAGGGTTTGATGGTATTTACCTAGATTGGGTAGAAGCATACGACGACGAATCCGTTCGAGAATTTGCAACCAGTGACGGAATAGCCGATCCCGATGGAGCAATGGTTGAATTCGTTGAAAGATTGCGCACTGCGGGTCAAACGGTTACCGAGGACTTTTTAGTTGTCGCACAAAATGCTCCCTATTTAATTGATTACGATATTGAAAATAACTCTAACCGTTATGCCAATGCAATTGATGGTGTCTCTATGGAAGATACTTGGTTCTACGGTGAGGGCGATGTTGATTGGGATGATGCAAACGCAGGTGACTTAAGCGGTGATGAACGCCAACAAGGGGACTTTAGTACCGAAAACCGATTACTAAAATATGCAGACTTTCAAAATCGAGGCCTACCAGTGTTTACTGTAGATTATTGTATTTCAAATGAAACAGCGGAAACAGCGTATACAGAGTCTAGAAACGCTGGACTTATCCCACTAGTGACTAGAGTTTCTTTATCTCGCGTAACGGAAACTCCGCCAGAAGATTTTTAATTAAAGAAATTAGACGACTCGCAAAATTAAACTGATTATCAAGGCCTCGATAGAAGATATTAAAGCAAATCAACTAAGGTATAAAAACATGACATCTATTAGACAAAGAATTATAAAAACGGTAAGAACTTTAGGACTAACTATTTTGTTACCAATTTCAAATATTTCAATTGCAAGTGACCTAACAATCCCTAATCAGTTTACTAGTGGCACTCGTGCCGTAGCCGCAGAGGTGAATGCAAACTTTGATGCGGCGGCAGTTTCAGTGACTGATAATCAGACGCAAATTACCGATTTAATTGCTCAAATTTCAGCATTAACGGCAATGGTTAATAGCAATAGTGAAACCATTGCCGCGAACGCAGTAACGATTAGGTCATTAGAATCAGAAAACGTCAGTTTGCAAGCCGAAGTTGATGAGTTGCAGGCTGATAGTGTGGCAGGTTTGTCTAGCGTTCTAACGGTTGATGTCGACAACCAAGGGAATGCCGCTGCCGTTTTTAGCGGTGTGAACCTGCATGTCAATAATGCGTCTGGTGAAACAGCGAACATTAATGGATTAGGCAATTTGGTGATTGGTTATGATGAGGAGACAGTTAATTCTTTAGAAACTTGCTCTCTGGGGCTTTTCTTTGATCAGACAAGTTGTGAGAGTGGAGGAGAAATTTGGACAACTAGCCATAAAAGTGGATCGCATAATATTATCGTCGGTTTTCGGCACAATTATAGTCGTTACGGCGGAGCTGTTTTTGGTCAATCGAATAATATATCTGGAGATTCCTCTAGCGTAACAGGTGGTATTCTTAATACAGCAAGTGGTTCTGATGCTAGCGTAAGTGGGGGAATCTTTAATACAGCGAGTGGTCCTGAGTCTAGCGTAAGTGGAGGAATATTTAATACAGCCAGTGCTTTTAGAGCTAGCGTAAGTGGAGGAAATTCTAATACAGCCAGTGGTTCTAGTGCTAGCGTAAGTGGCGGGATTTCTAATAGAGCCAGTGGACCTGGGGCTAGCGTAAGTGGCGGATTTGAAGGTGTTGCATCTGGTAACGAAAGCACTGTCACTGGAGGATTCAAAAATACCGCCAGCGGACCACGAAGTAGCGTTAGTGGAGGCTCAACGGGTGAAGCGGCAGGAAATGCCAACTGGGTAGCGGGTACACTATTTGAGGCAAATTAATAGTTAAGTATCTTTCGCACCATAAAAAACATACAACCAACAGGAATTGCATTATGAAAAGTAGCAAACAGAAAAAGTTAAATAGATTGACTTTAGTTTTAATCATTGTTGGTTTTCTATCTTCCTGCGGAGGAGGCGGCGGTGGTACAACCTCGCCTCTACCTATCGATACCAGTTCTAGTGATTGGGACAGCATGGTTTGGGGCCAGGATGATTGGGGATAGAAGACTTACATACATCGTAAGAAACTTAGTACAAATTTAATTAAGGAATGCAGTGATGAATAGACTAGTTAGAAATATGAAGATGATTGGAACAATCGGTTTACTAATTTTTGCTTTTGGTTCCCAAGCGAGTGACTTAACTATACCCAACCAGTTTACAAGTGGTGCACGAGCTGTTGCTGCAGATGTTAATGCTAATTTTGATGCGGCTGCAACTGCGGTTAGTGATAACCAAACACAAATTACTGATTTGATTGCACAGATTGCAGTTTTGTCTAGTAGTTTAAATGCACTAACTGCATCCATCAGTGAGTTGGAAACTTCTAATACTAGCTTGCAAGCTGAAGTTGATGCGCTGACAGCTGATAGTGTTGTCGGATTAGCTACCGTTTTGACCGTAGGGACAGATAATCAAGGAAATGCCGCAGCGATTTTTAGTGGCGTGAATTTGCATATTAATAATGGAGAGGGAGCTGTGGATAATGGTGATCCATTTACCATCAATGGTTTAGGAAACTTGGTAATTGGTTACGATGAACAGACCAGCATACGTGGGGCAAGTTGTTCTTTAGGGATACATCCCACTCAAGAGATCTGTGAAAATAATAATGAAATTTGGTCTGAAACTCATAAGTCGGGTTCGCACAATATTGTTTTGGGACCTTATCACAATTACTCTCGATACGCTGGTTTGATAACGGGAAAAGCTAATGTCGTTGCTGGAGACTATTCAATAGTGGGTGGTATTTCGAATACTGCAAACAATCAATTCACGACGGTTATAGGCGGTGAGGGTAATACCGTTCAAGGCCTAGCAGGTTCCGCTTTTGGCGGAGCGTTTAACTCAGTTTACGGCGATAAAAATAGCACTCTTGGCGGAACAGAAAATACCGTTTATGGACAGTATTCAACTATTACAGGCGGGAGAGAGAATTTTGTGGAAGGTGAATCTAGCAGTATTAGTGGTGGCCTAAATAATCGAGCCGATGCAGCCTATGTCAGTGTCTCGGGTGGTAGAAATAATGTCGCTAGTGGAGACGGAAGCAGTATCAGTGGTGGTAATGGTGGCATTGCCGATGGAACCGACAGCAGTATCAGTGGTGGTTTTGTTCGAGAGGTCTCGGATGATTTTGATTGGGCCGCAGGTTCATTATTTGAAGACAACTAACTTGAAAATGGTCGAAAAAATAAACTAATACATGTTAGGTGTTTGATTAAAGGACAATCACATGTTTAAGCGACTTTATCAGCTTGTTATGAACAGGTAATAGCTGGCTTGATGCCAACATAGTAAATCGATTTACAGGCTTTTTATTAAAGGAAAAAAGAATGACTAGGTACTTTTTTACGACCGTATTTTTAACACTATTTTCACACTATTCATTTGCTGCTGGATGCGGTGTCAAACTCGGTGGTGCTGGAAAGGATTCGCCTTGGCTTAAATTGAAACACAACCAAATAACGACCATTTCAGATATTGGCGGCCCGTGGGATTTTGTGCGCCAGACATATGGCCCTTGCGAGTTTGAATTATATAACAAAGAAAACTATCAAGGTCATCGTGCTCGATATGGTGAAGGTATTACTCATCGGTTAAGAATTGGAGCAAAAGGTGGTGTTGATAAAAATGGCTGGAAAGCTCGTTCACTAAAAATAGTTCCTCGCAAGAAAAATTGTCGAATTGAACTTCAGGCAAATGAGGTGCCGGGTTTGTCTGGACAAACCGTTTATCGTCGACAAACCTTTTATGGTCCTTCAAAAATTAGAAATTTAACCGGTTGGAGTATAATTGGGAAAATAGCAGAGCACTGTCGATATAAAATCTATAATGGCGCCAATTTGGATGGAAATTCCATCGAATTAAAAAGACTTAATAATCCACGAAAACTTAAGTGGCGTATTCGATCTATGCAAATTATAGAGGTTAATGCGTCTATTTCTTCCAAAAGAGAACTAATATAAGACAGTCAGATAACAAAACTCCGAAAATCTTCTCCGTCCAAAACAGCACCTTCAACAATTCAAAATTACTGATTCGTTTT
>JAHRVB010000022.1 GCA_019090895.1 Kangiellaceae bacterium | reverse complement strand
TATTCGGTGACGCGGGGTGGAGCAGTTTGGTAGCTCGTCAGGCTCATAACCTGAAGGTCGTAGGTTCAAATCCTACCCCCGCAACCAATTAGACTAAACCCCTTATACAGCAATGCTTTTAGCATATGGACGCACGGTGTAACCGCAAGGTGCGACCTGACATGCAAAATCCTAGCTATCTAATCCAATCCAGACATAACATCTACTATTTCCGTTATCCTCTGCCTGTGCAGCAGCAGGGTAAGGCAAGCCGTATAAGCGTGTCATTAAATACGCGTTGCCCGAAAGAAGCCTTGCGATTGGCAAAGGCTATGGAATATCATAGCGTTATACTGATGCAGAAATTAGATTGGGCGTATATGGATCATTCAGAAATAATGGAAGTATTGAAGGGCTACTACGCAGAGGTTCTAGAGAAGACGAAGTCTGAGATCAAGAAAACTGGCCCTTTACCTCAGAAGCGCTTGGACAATATGAACACACATCTACAGCAGTTAAATGATCTGATAGAAGATGGTCGAGATGATTTATGCGAGATGTGGGAGTTGGACACTGATGATCCAACACACCTCTATTTCTACGATGGTATTAAATCAGTAATGGATAGGTATGATCTATCCTTTGATCCGGATAGTAACGAATACGCAACGATGAAGGCAGCGTACAAGTTTGTTCGTCGTAATCATATTCAGGATGTGATGGCGTATAATGACCAAGTTATGAATTACAGTTTGCTCGAGACACCATCCAGCAATGGCAAAGCACAAAGCAATCATTCTAAGCCTGAGCAGAGGCTAGAGAATGTTATAGAAAGATATCTCAGAGAGCTGGAGCCAACGTTGGATGCTAGGAGTTTTAGGGATCAAAAAGATTGTCTGAATTACCTATACGATTTATTCGGCAAGGGCTATTCAGTTACCAAGATTGATAATGAACAGGTGCAAAGGGTTAAAGAGCATTTGCAGAAAACGCCATTAAACCGAAGTAAGGGTAAAGATACCAAGGGATTAACGCTTGTAGAGCAAATCGCTGTAGCAGAACAAGACGGGCTGAAGACGTTAAGCTCAACATCTGTGAATAAGTACCTTGGTTATTTTGGCAATTTGTTTGATTGGGCAAAGCGCAATAGATTTGTAGAGGATAATCTATTTGCAGGTATACGCGTTAAGAGCAGAAAGAAAGATAATCGTCGCGATATGTTCAGCAAAGATGAGATAGCACAAATTATAGACGCGTTGGGAGGCGGTAAAACGGGGGTAGCTGATGAAGAAATGAAATACTGGGGTTCGCTCATTGCAATATACTCAGGAGCTCGTCGAAACGAAATAGCATCCTTGTTGCCAGATGATATAAAGCAGGATGGTAATACGGGCATATGGTATTTCGATATAACTGATGAAGGGGATGGGAAAACCCTCAAGACAAGTGCAGCTAAGCGCATAGTTCCTATTCATTCTCGTTTAATTTCGCTGGGATTTTTGGATTATGTTCGTGATGCCCGTAAAGTTATTGCTCGAACTCCTAAGAAGAATGGCCAAGACACACGGTTACTTTATGGCTTGACGTATACCGATCATGATAAATGGGGGCGTAAACTGGGGCGTTGGTTTAACGAGACATTCCTTAAGGATTTAGGCCTGAAGACTGATAAGAAGACCCTGCACAGTCTGCGGCATAGCTTCATTACACACCTGAGTGCTGCAAGTGTAGATGGTGCAATCATCAAGTCTATCGTAGGACATGAGGCTAATACGGTCACAACGCAGACCTACACCCATTTTGGAGTAGAGCATTTGCCAGTGTTTAGAGATGCAGTTGAGAAGTTGGAGTATTAAGCTAGCTCTCAATGTAGGTGCCTGTATTTTTTTAGGTCGAACAACTATAGGGGGTAGGCTTATATTTGCAAAACCATGTTTTCTACCCTATACCTTAGGGATGTAGAGTTTAAAATACTGTTTGTAATGTCTACTAACGACCCAAAGCGGACATTGAGGAATAAGGCAAAGTATGAAAAATAGATCGTCTAAAGCCAAAATATTTCATGCTGTTGAACATGGCACGGTTTCTGATGTCCTTAAAGAATTAGAAAAAAACTGCGATCTGACTATTAAAGATAAATGGGCTCGGACACCATTATTACTAGCTATAGAAACTGGAGATATTGCTAAAGCAAAAATATTGTTAGATGCTGGGGCAAATCGTAATGATAAAGGTCCTTGTGCTAAATTACCTGTAGGGTATGCAATCGAGCATGATGATGATGAAATGCTTCAATGGCTTATTGAAAAGGGCTTCCACTTTGATGTCTGTGATTATTTTGGTGATACCCCTCTTATTAACGCCGCAGAGAATGGCTCTACAAAATGCGTGAAAGTACTAATTAATGCAGGTGTTAATATTTTCAAAAAAGATGAAGAGGGCGACACGGCAATTGCTAGTGCAACCAATGCTGATATTGCAAACTTACTGATAAAAGCTGGTGATGATATTAATGATATTGATAAAGGTTATATAACAGAAATTGATCATAAAGTTAGGTGTGAATTACTAAGTTTGAGGAACAATGAAATTATAGATGTAACAGAAGAAGAGTACATCGAGAATATAGGCAGAATTTTTGGAAAGTCGAACCCTGAGATTTGTACAAAGAAATTCTGGTATGAGATGGTAAGATCTGGCGCAAGTGCATGGAAAGCACATGGAACATTTAACTACCGTAATCCTGAGCCTATTTGGACTTATAATCGTTTTGGAAAATCTATTACTGATATTGGAAATGGAGAATATATAGAAATTGCAGGTGAACACGAAGATCATTACGATCAAGATTTTTGTATTTATAATGAGGTTTTCCATCACCGTGGTAATGGTGAGTTTACGATTTACATGTACCCGAAGGAAGTCTTTCCACCAACGGATTTTCATACTGCAACATTAGTTAATGAATACATATATATCATTGGTAATCTTGGTTATAATGAAGAAAGAGCCTATGGCACTACACCTGTTTATAGACTGAATACTCGTACATTTAAGATAGATAAAGTAGTAACTAAGGGCGATAATCCACGTTGGATTTACCATCATAAGGCTTATTATGATGGTAAATCCATTATACGAATTAAGGGCGGTAACATTCTAAGTACTGATGAAGGCAAAGAGGCGAGCTATCTGAACAAAGATAATTATGATCTGTGTTTGAATACCTTTAAATGGACGTGCTGTAAAACCCATCAGTTGCCATAAGCTATATTATCTAAGAACAAATCGAACGTCCGCTTATGGCCGTTAGCAAAAGTTCCTTCTCAAATTCACCCTAGCGCGATATGATCCGCTTACGACCCAAAGCGGACGTTGGAAACAAAAAAATCATTGAATAAAAAGAGTGGTGCTCATTGCTAAATATAACTGATAAGTCGATAGTTTCTGATTATTCTCAGGCTCAACATTCATTTAAGAAAGTAGAGCTCAAGGGGGAGGAATTTCAAAATCTCATTGAAGAACTCATTGATCTTCTGCCAGATTATTATATAGACCCCTTATCAATAGCTAGCACTCTTGACCGGTTAGGTAAGCCCGCTGCTGCGGAAAAGCTCAGGCTAAAACTTCCCGAAGTGATAAACATTCGTTCTGGCGATATTGGTGAAATTCTCACATCAGATTATATTGATGAAAAAACGGCTTATTCTGTACCAATTAAGAAACTGAGATGGAAAGACCATCGCAATATGGCAATGCGCGGCGACGATGTTATTGGTGTGTTAATAAATCAGGATGATCAAACAATAAAATTCCTAAAAGCTGAAGCTAAAAGTAACCAATCGTTAAGTCGTGCTGTTTTGACAAAAGCAAGGGATGAGCTGGATCTTGACGAGGGTCTACCTGCGCCACATGCACTTGAATTTGTAGCAGGAAGACTTAGAGAAACTGGTAATCAAGGTCTGGCAGACCTTATAGAAAAAGCACAGCTCTTTGATGGAATTGGCAGCAGTCAAGTCGAGCACTTACTTTTCACCTTCACTGCATCAAACCCCGAGACTCTTCAAAAAGAGGCATTTGAGAATTATGGCGGCAATATAAAGCAGTCCTCCGTCGGCTTCCAAGTTAGTAATCACCAAGAGCTTATTGGAAGTGTTTATGAGGGAGTGCTAGATGGCCTCGACGATTGAGGAAATAGAAGAATCCATTCGACAGGCGATTGCTACGGGTTTTAGAGGGCGATTACTTGAACGGGGTTTAGCGCGCTCAATGATTTGGGTTGAAGGTGAATTACCTGATGGCTCGCCAAACTTTGCAGAAAAGCTTAGTTATGACCTTCTGTCTTACGGTTATTCGCTGTTGTCTCTTGCTATTCGCCTCACAGAATTGAATGGAGATGCTGATCTTGCCCGTGCCGCGTTTGAAAAATCGGCCACAGCAATAACAGACGTGATACATAATGGTAATCCTGATGACCCAGAGAAATCTTTTCATACAGTGTTGGCGGCATCGAGTTATCACTTAGGGCATTTTTCTGCTAAAGCATTTTCATTACTCAATCATGGTATTGAACATGAAAATTTGAGCCGAATAGAAAAAATGCTGTCGCTACTCATGTTAAGGCGTTTTTCGGATCTTAAATCTTCTGTCTTAGATTGGAAGTTATCTGGTCTTGGCTCTGATGATTCTCTAGCTGAAAAGTTAGACTTGGAAATTGACCAACTTAATGAGCTGTATGAGGTGGATGATCAAATAGAAGGCTTTGGAATAGCGTCAGTTGAACTGCCTACAATTGATCTGGCAATAACAGATAACTACTCTTCTGCAATTTTTGAATTTCTATTCGCACTAGAGACAGGAAACCCCGCACTAGTTGATGGTGCTATTAATCGGATAGAAAATAGCTTGTCTGTTAGCGCAGAGCTTAACATGCTGCCGCAATGGTGGGTTTTGAGGATAACCAAGCACTTATTTTATGATCTTTGGGAGTCTAGCTTTCATAGGGTTCTTCCTATCACTCCTGATCAAGAAAACAGTGAAAATTGGACGTTACTACGCTGGCTATTTATTTCTTCTTTATTCAAACGCAATAAAGCTGAGATTGATCTTTGGCCATCCCAGTTGGAGGGTGCTAGGCGAGCCGTTAGCGATTTTGACGATCTTGTGGTTTCGCTGCCAACTAGCGCGGGTAAAACGCGTATCGCAGAGCTATGTATTCTCCGATGTCTAGCTATTGGAAAGCGCGTGCTATTTATTACACCGCTCAGGGCGTTGTCCGCTCAAACAGAGGCGTCACTTCGTAAAACCTTTCTGCCGCTAGGTAAAACAGTTTCTTCTCTTTATGGCAGTATTGGTACAAGCGACTTTGAACAGGATGTAATCAGGTCTCATGACATAGTAGTGGGTACGCCAGAGAAACTGGATTTTGCTTTAAGAAATGACCCTTCATTAATAGATGATGTAGGGCTCGTGGTTTTAGATGAAGGGCATATGATTGGCCTAAGCGAACGAGAGATAAGTTATGAAGTGCAAATTCAGCGACTATTAAAGCGCGATGATGCAGAGCAAAGAAGAATTGTTTGCCTGTCAGCGATTTTACCTGATGGCGATCAGTTAGAAGATTTTGTTGGTTGGTTGAGGCGGGACAAGGAAGGCGAGGCAATACAATCTGTATGGCGACCTACAGATCTAAGGTTTGGCGAGATTGTGTGGCAAGAAAATACTGGACGAATTAATTTTACTATTGGCGAAGAGCAGCCGTTTATTCCCAATTATATACAACCTACTGTGCCGTCAACACCGAGCCCTGGAATTAGAACCACGCCGTTTCCCAAAAATAAAAAAGAACTAACCTTGGCTGCTACTTGGCGGTTACTTCAGGATAATCATACAGTCTTAATATATTGCCCAGAAAAACGGTCTGTTAATGGTTTTGCGAAAGACATTATAGATTTGTACAAACGAGGAGCCATCAGCTCAGTATTGTCTGTTCCATTACAACGACTAGAATTAGCAATAGTGTTAGGAGATGAATGGCTAGGTGATGGTCATCCAATTGTTGAATGCTTAAAAATAGGTGTGGCTGTTCATCATGGCGCTCTTCCAACTCCTTTTAGAAAGGAAATGGAGAAGCTGTTGCGCGAAGGGGTTTTGAAAGTTACAGTTTCATCTCCCACTCTTGCTCAAGGTTTGAATCTATCTGCCACTGCGGTTATTTTTTATGACTTGGATAGATTTGATCCTGTATTAGAGAAGCGTAAAACAATTAAAGCTTCTGAATTTAAAAATGTGATCGGTAGAGCTGGTAGAGCTTTTGTTGATACGCATGGACTAGTCCTCTATCCAATATTCGAAAAGCACAATTGGAATCAGAAAAAATGGCGTAGTTTAGTCGATGATGTAAATGCTAGAAATATGGAGAGTGGCTTAGCACTTCTTGTATTATCGTTAGCAAATAGAATGGCTAAGAGTATCGGGAGTACAGAAATTGAGGGGCTTCTTGAGTATGTTTTAAACAATACTCAAGCATGGGTTTTTCCTGATGTCGCTGATGAGAGCGCGAAAAAGATTGAGGTACAGGAAAATGAGTGGAATAAACATATCGTAAGCCTAGATACGGCTCTTCTTAGTATGTTGGGCGAGGAAGATATTCCAGTAGTTGATATCCCAAATGCACTTGATGTAGTTCTTCAATCTTCACTGTGGAATAGATGGTTAAATCGTCATGATGCAGAGCTAAAAACGCTATTTAACTCAGTATTAGCCCAACGAGCAAAACACATATGGAATTCTACAACTACTCTTCAACGCAAAGGATATTTTCTTGCGGGGGTGGGGCTGGATACAGGCCAGAGGCTTGATGCTATATCCCCTCAAGTAAACGTATTGCTTGTAAATGCAAACATATATATAGCTACCGATGAGCAGCAGTTAGCAATAGAAACGATAATACAGTTGGCTGAATTAGTTTTTGATATATCGCCTTTTACTCCGCGTAATTTACCTGATGACTGGAAAGATATTTTGGCAGTTTGGTTAAGAGGAGAAATTCTAACGGATCATGAATTTAATGATATAAATGAAACACTAATGTTTATAGAGGATGGATTAGTCTACCGTTTACCTTGGGGATTAGAAGCTATTAGAGTTCGTGCACAAGCCAATGAAGATGTTATCGCTGATGGTGCAACAATAGATGATTATGAGGTCGGGCTGGTAGTTCCTGCAATAGAAAATGGGACTTTAAATAGGAGTGCCGCGATATTGATGCAAGCTGGATTTAACTCAAGAAAAGCGTCTATACACGCAGTTAATTCAACAAACGCCTCTTTTACAACAGGCGTTCAATTAAAAGAATGGTTGAATTCTATCGAGGTTTTCGACCTAGCGATTGGGCTTGATTGGCCAACACCAGAGACTTCTAGTTTATGGTGGAGTTTTATAAAAGACTACGAGCCAAAATCAGAAACTACTTGGAAATCGGTTGTTTCAGTAATGTCTTCGACATGGATTAGTTCCTATGCTCCAGTTGAAGGGGCTCCTGTAAAGCTACAAAACCTTGAGGAAGGCAACACCCAAATATTAGCATCAGATGGCGAACAAGTAGGCGTTATTAACTGCCGATATAAATTACTCGAAGGTGGTGTTTACTACGCTAAAATTCATAGTGATACTCGTTATCTTGATGTAACGTACTGGGGAGTTGGCAGCGCCCCGTTTGATTATCATCCTTAGAATGACAACAATTCCAACGTCCGCTTTTGGCCGTTTGTGTATATATACCAAAGTGTTCTAATGCCTCTAATCCAGTTTTTATTCTGAATGGCTTTTAAAAAACAATGCTTCACTTGCAAATCTTTACTGACGGTAGTGTTAATACCCAGCTAAAGGTTGGGTATGGTGCTTAAACTCTACTACAGAGCTGCAATTCCCATAGTTGACTTCTTAACACCGTTCTATAAATTCTTACATCTGTACATCGAACGAATAGAGAATTCCATGACGGCCTCTTCACTTCAAACATCACCATTTTTGCGTTTGCTTTCTTACATGCGTCCTTATCGTAGGGATTATCTTCTAGGTACTTTATATTCAGCACTGCGAAAATTAATGGATATAGCTCCAGAGATATTGATTGGGGTTGCTGTTGATACTGTGGTGCGCAAGGAGGGATCTCTACTAGGTGATATGGGCTTTGCTGCGCCAAAAGAGCAGCTGGCGGTTTTAGCTGTTTTGACTCTTATTATCTGGGTTTTAGAATCGGTAACGCAGTATTTATATTCTATAAAATGGCGTAATTTGGCGCAAATCGTGCAGCATAAATTGCGCACAGACACGTATGACCATGTACAGCGTCTCGACATGGAAACACTTGAGAATAAGCGCACTGGCACGTTACTTTCTATCTTGAATGATGATGTAAACCAGATTGAACGGTTTTTGGAAGATGGCGTCAGTCAGATTATCCAAATTATAGTTTCAACCTTAGTGATTGGCGCGATTTTCTTTGCTGTTGATCCTGTGATTGCATTGGTTGCCGTGATGCCGATTCCTGTGATTTTCTTCGGTACATTCGCATTTCAAAGCCGTTTGGCAGGTAAATTCATGACCGTTCGTGAAAAAGCAGGCTTGTTAGCGGCACGCTTGTCAAACAACCTTTCCAGTATTATGACGATCAAAAGCTTTTCTAACGAAGACATCGAAAAATCAAAAATCGAAGAAGACAGCGAGGCCTACCGGTTAGCAAATGAAAGCGCGATCTTACTGAGCTCTCTTGTAACTCCTGTCATTCGCGTAGCAGTTTTGGCGGGGTTCTTGTTCACACTTGTTCTCGGCGGGCTGCAGACCTTGGATGGGACTATGGAAGTCGGTGTGTTTAGTGTGCTTGTGTTTTTGACGCAGCGTTTGCTCTGGCCGCTGCGAGAATTGGCAGAACTGACGGTTTTGTATCAACGTTCTATGGCTTCCACGAAGCGTGTTTTGGATTTACTCCATATTCCTATCCATATTCGCAGTGGTAAGAAAAAAATGCGCGCCGAAGATGTGAAGGGTCATGTGGCGTTTAAGAATATTACCTTCCAATATGATGGTCATACTGCGCTTCAGGATATCAGTATTGATATACCTGCGGGCAAAACGATTGGTTTGGTCGGGGAAAGTGGATCAGGTAAAAGCACGCTCATGAAACTGTTGATGCGTTTTTATGAACCAACATCGGGTGATGTGACCTTGGATGGAGAAGGACTAGCTTCGTTAGATGTGTCGTCTTTGCGTCGATCGATTGGGTTTGTATCGCAAGATGTGTTTTTGTTTCACGGCACGATCTTACAGAACGTTGCCTATGGCCGTCCCGATGCATCCGAAGCTGACATCATCGAAGCTTGTAAAAAAGCAGAAGCACATAGTTTTATTGAGACGTTGGAAAACGGATATAATACAATTGTCGGAGAGCGTGGGCATCGCTTATCTGGAGGGCAGCGTCAACGTATTGCCTTTGCACGTGCTATTTTGCGCAATCCACCTATCTTGGTTCTCGATGAGGCCACGTCTGCTGTAGATAACGAAACCGAGCGAGCGATTCAAAAATCTTTACACATTATTTCACAGAATCGAACGACCATTATCATCGCACACCGTTTATCAACTGTGCGTCATGCGGATTGTATTTTTGTAATGAAACATGGTGAAGTAACAGAGCAAGGCAGCCACGAAGTTTTACTCAAGATGAATGGCACGTATGCTGATCTTTGGAAGTTGCAAATTGGTGAAGGTCTATAGTGACAATTCATATTACAAGAATAGTTGAATGATTAAAGGTGGGGAATAATATACATGTTAGAGCTTCGTCCAAATTGTGAATGTTGCGATAAGGATCTTCCTCCTGAATCTGTAGACGCACTTATATGCAGCTATGAATGCACTTTTTGTTCTGATTGTGTAGAGGATGTTCTATAAAACGTTTGTCCAAATTGCGGTGGAGGTTTTGTGCAAAGGCCAGTGCGTCCTGAAATGGAGCGTAAGACTGGAGTAAGCCGAATTAAACACCCTGCTTCAACAAAACGTGTTCATACAAAATATTCCAAAAATGAAATTATGGAATTTAGTAAAACGGCTAAAGACATCGCTCCGGAAGATCGTTAGATTAGAGGTCTGATAAATATAGTGGTGTGGGGGCGGTTTACATGAATGAACCTATTTTAAAATTCTACGATGATACTGGATATGAGAAGGCCATAAATTTATTAAAGGTGTCTGATAGTCATTTAGTATCACGTAAAATTACTTTTCCTAATCCACGTCAGGTAAACATTACTAATCAAAGTGGTTACGAGAATTACACTATTCATCGAGGTGTCTATCTTGATACTGAAACAACAGGTGTTTCTCATAGTGACGATGAAGTTATTCAAATATGCATGTTACCGTTTCTATACGCTAAAGACCCTGCCTCAGATCGTTCTGTGATCATTGGAGTGTATCCTCCTTATGTTGGTTTCCAGGAACCATCGGCACCACTCACTCAGGAGATTATTGATCTAACAGGCATTACAATGGACATGCTTGAAGGTCAGAGTTTAGATATTGGTGAAATCGAAACTATTCTAGAAAAAACTGATTTTGTGGTTGCGCATAATGCGGCTTTTGATCGACCCTTTACTCATGGTATTAGCGCTAAGTTTTCTGAGAAGAAGTGGGCATGCTCTATGAGTAATGTGCCATGGAGAGAACTTGGTTTTGAGAGCTTAAAGCTTACGCATTTAGCATCTGATTTAGGTTTCTTTTTTGAGCCACACCAAGCTGATAAGGATTGTTTGGCTGGACTTGCTATACTTGCGCAAGTGGATGAATCTGGAGAGAGTTATTTTCAGAAAATGCTGAATACAG
>JAHRVB010000266.1 GCA_019090895.1 Kangiellaceae bacterium | reverse complement strand
TATTTATACCACTACGGTCTGTTGATGAATTTGAATCTAGTTTGAAATATAAAGCTGTATACACTGTTTTAATCTATATATTTTACGCGCTATCAGTGATTTTTCTATTATTTCTAATTTACATGTTAATCAAGAAAATCCATCGTTTCATTTTGGAAGGAAGATAGCAGGTTGATAGCCTACCACTCTATTCCCATTTTCGCGTACTGCTTCATAAATGGTTCTTGTAGTTTCCAGTACCTATTCTCAAGATTCGTTATTTTATCTCTTTCCCTATTAAACTTTTCCCATCGCATCCACTTAGGCTTAGGATACCATTCACAACGCTCAAAAAGATTCACCGTATCAAGCCAGTCTTCATTTCTCCAAATCTCCCTTCTAAGCTTTCTAATACGCCTAGCTAGCCGTTCAGCAGGCCGTTCACTCTGGCAAGCATATTGGAGGTCTAGACACTTTCTACAGCCATAAGCGTTTGATACGGCGTACAGGTGTTGCCGTTGTTGGCTACAATAAGGACATATCAGGTACAGCTTATTACTCGCGCTTCGTTTATCGATATTCAAAGGTACAGGTATTTGCTTTTCTTTAATTCTAAATATCAGGACTCGTTTCCAGCGCTCAGTTGTTATCAGATTAAAGTTACTATGCTCTTTGCTTAGGTGTTCAGAATTTATCTTGTATTTACCGACTGGTGAATCTATTAGTTTTTTAAACGATATTGCCGAAATTTTGAAATACTCACAAGTGTAGTGTCTAGTTTGTGTTCTACCGTAATGAAAACCTTTTGGCATTATTTAACCTCAATTGGTTTCAAAGTTTCTAGTACGAAATATAGGCTTTAACTATACTTCTTTCTTCTTTCTCTGCCTTCCCGTAACTATCGTTTGGGGTCTCTTTATTTTCTCAGTTGCCGCAAATCGCAAGCCCAATAACCCGTCTAGAATTATCATTACTATACTAAAATGTCGTTTAACTCCGGCTTCTTCGTTACTGATTCCTGATTGCTTCCCCAACACGAATTTATCAACTAAATTCTTGATCTCATTTTCTTCGAAGCTACAATTAAAGAGTCTATGTGCAAAAATGTTTCTAATCGCTCTCAATGTATTAAGGTCTGAATATTCATCTTCTTCTATTAGACCTAACAAATAGCAGGCGTTTATCCGACTAGAAAAATTACTCGCGATTTTTCTCACTCCCTTTCTCTCCAAGAGGAATTTTTGTAGTATATTTTCAAGCAAGACATCCATTGCTGATCCCGCCACTAGTACAGCGTTGCGATCCGAAGTATTAAGTACTTCATTCCATAACTCTTCATTCTTAGTCAGAGATTGAAAGTTGGCATTATCCGCTTTTGTATTCATTTCTTATCCATGTCGTAATTGTAGCTCTAATTAACATTATGAAACTTTGATTCTAAAAAGCAAATAACAATCTTTCTATGTATGGTATATATAAGACTCTCCAATATGGGACTACGGATACCTAAATTACCCTCTATTAGTACTCCTATTTGGAACGGGTACCAGTTTAAATTTATTGTGCCGGTCCTTCTGGGAGGACTAACTTGTTTTAGCTACTCCGTTTAGGAGGAGTTAATCTATTAATTCTCTTTCAACTTTGGTTTATGCTTCCAAGTCGATTTTGGTTTGCACCAGTAGTTCAATGGGGCTGGATGTGGCTTTATTTCCTCATCGAAGCTAACTTTAATAGGTTCGTCAATTCCATTCCAAGTTATGGCAACAAGTGTCGCCATTCCTCTGATTTTTAATCCTCTGCGAGTCACTACTAAAAAGCCAGCATGTTCTAGCCGAGAGTAAGCTCTGTACAGCGAACTTTTTGCCCATCCTTGCTTTCTTAGAAGCGCATGACAGGGAGACATCATTCCATTATTTCTTCCGTTGTACTGAAGCATTAAGTCAATAAGCAGCTTAACTTCTGAAGAACCTAATCTAGCATAGTGTTCTGTATTCTGTACCGAATGAGGTATCCCAGAAAAGCGCCCTTTGCTGCGTTTTCTATCAAAACTCATTCGTCGTATTCTTTGAGTAGTTTAGTTTTATCGGCCTCGATTTCAGGAGGGTATATTCTTGTAATCGCTCCAATCTGTTTATTCGCAAAATCAATTGCTTGTTCAGAACTGCTTGCTTCAACTTCTACAATAAGTATTTGCGATTGTAAAACCTCAATTAGGTATTGGTTATTCATTGTGCTATTCTCTTTCTTAGCTAGTGGTCGGTCGCCAAACTTGTCCACTAGCTGGTTTAAAACTAAGCCTGCTTTGATTTAACTATTGAAGTGGGCTTTTCTGTATTTTTGTGATAAAAACTAAAACTCTGTTGAATTCGAAGTTTTGCTTCTACTTCCTGTTTTATGGCTCTTGGTAGTCGTTCTGTCTCCATTTCAGCCTTTCGGCGAGTTGCCTGCAAATAAGCCAATTCTCGTTGGGTACGGGCTTGAATATCTAGTTCACGATTACCGCTTAGATGCCGTCGAGCCAATTGATAAACACCTTTTGGGCTTCCGATATTATGTATTAACCAAAAGCCGTGAGCTTCGCCTCTGAGGACCTGCAACGCAGATCTAGGATCGTCTCCAATAACACTCATTAGGTCTTTTTTGGGATGGGGCAAACCATCGGCCAGTATTGCCAGAAGTTTGTATGCTAACGTGTTTATAGCTGGCATGTAATTGCTTGAAAGATACAGGAGCCTATTCATGAGCTGCCGCCTGAAGGTTTTTTCTTTTTTCGATCAGGTGACTGACAAGTTCTTTGATTTCACTTTTAGAATTACCAGCACACATTGCGGCTAATACAGTGTCGGTTTCGTGTTGCAAAAAACCAACTGCGCGGTCACCTAAGCTTATAGGGGGACACCATAAACCGTCTTGAATTTTGCAAAATAGATTAGAGCGAGAAATTCCTATTCTATTTAGGACTTCTGGTTTTCGTTCGATTTTAATTAAAAGTTTGTTGCTAAGCATTAAAAGCTCTCCGCGATACTTACTTGAGTGGAGCTTAGATAATAATGCGTAAAAAACGAATAAAAAAGAAAACCGCTGTTATTAGCTGTACCACCTATAGGCATAACTGTACTAGCAATAGGTGGTACAGTTAGTCGTTATACTTGTACAAGTTTTTTCGTAGTGTATCTGGATTTACCTTATGCCTTCTAGCAACAATAATTGAAGCACTTGTCGCATTATGTTTTGATTCTTTTTTAAGTATGTTTTTGACTTCATTAACAAGTGGTCTCCATCGCTCTTCGGCTTTTTTTTTGTTTTCCCTGTTTAAGCTGTCTATCTTTTCTTTTCCTCTTCCAAATAGGATAGTATCGTTCATATTTTGTTCATGCTCTTCCTTTAACGATTCTTGTCCTAATTGCCCAGCTAATTGCCATAACTCAGATTGCGCACGTTCAAAAGCGTCTTGCGCACAAATTAAACTACCTAAAGCACTTATAGTTACTTCATAAGAATCAGCTTTCAATTTCGCTTGGGCAAATAATTCTTTTTCCATAAAGCTGTGAAATATTTTATCTTCATAGTCCGCTAAATCTTTTAAGCAAAGTAAATAATAGGCTTCATGAATTGTTTCATTAATAAAATTATTATCTCGATTTTGTGACGCAAATTGGCCCAAGAAATGGCTATTGGGGTAACTACTAACCGATTCACCTATTTGATCATAAAGAATTTCATACCCCGAAATAGTCCAATTTAGAGTTATTAAAATAGCTGGGGTCAATTTTTCCACGACTTCATCTATCGAATTTTCAGATATCTTTTTCAGACCTAAATGATTAACACAGAAAGCCTTTAAGCGCCCAGCAACTACACAAGCTACAGGAGGCATGAAATTATGTTTGCTGGACGGGTAATTAGGTTCTGACGTACAGTAATTAACTAACCTAATTGCGTATTTTCTGGCTTCCGATTCCAAATCGCGATCATTCATAATAAAAGCTCCTGGCTAATTTACAATTTTCAGTTGTTTGACTTCAGTGACCAATTTGTTATCTTGAGATAGTTCTATATATTCAGACCACCAACACATAAGCTTTTTCCTA
>JAHRVB010000021.1 GCA_019090895.1 Kangiellaceae bacterium | reverse complement strand
TGGTGGTGGGGGAAGGATTTGAACCTTCGAAGGCGAACCGTCAGATTTACAGTCTGATCCCTTTGACCACTCGGGAACCCCACCAAAACTAATACTACTTGTGATCGACTGGCTCACACAAGAAAAGAGCCGCAAATGATGACAACTTGCTTTCTAAAAAGCAAGCACCATGTCCATTCTTTTCAAGATGTTACCGCATCTTATCCTAGAAAAACTAGCGAATGAACTCTTTGCTCTCTAATCAATAGGCTTAACACTCTATAGCCTATGTTTTTTTTACATACTGCGGGATATTAATTTCTAAACATCTCACATTTAAATAATGGTGCCGGTTCCCGGAATCGAACTGGGTACCTACTGATTACAAGTCAGTTGCTCTACCAAGTGAGCTAAACCGGCAAATCAGGGTAAAAATCAGCTTTACTACCGACTTCTATCCTACTGCTAATTGAGTCGTTGTTAACGGCTCCTCTTCAGCAAGGACGCGAATTCTAATTACTTCTTTTGAAATGATCAACGATTTTTTAATAAAATTTCTATCTAACAATAAAACTGTTCAATAGATATACAACAAAAGAACCCGCAAACCTTTAACTTAGCGGCTTTTGACGTTGTTCTTGAAATAGCTTTATTAATCCCATAAAAACGATCATAGGCTGAAATTCAAAATGTAAACTAGGTGACGAACGGTATTTATCAACAGACCACTCTGACCAAAAATGTCCACCTCCCCCCGTAAATACCCATGAAGTAATATTTTGTTGATTACATGCAAGCTCAATAGTACTTTGCAAATAACCAGCAAACATCTGCAAAATACCAAACTCTACACACTCTGTGGTGGTTTGCCCAAGCCCGAACTCAATGAAATTTGAACGGTGTCTCCGCGTTATAACACCATCTGTTTGATGTAGGCTTTCTTCAATTAATTTCGTTCCGGGCAAAATGTGCCCTCCAAGATGTTTTCCGCTGGATTGAACAATATCAAGAGTCAAAGCTGTCCCAATATCAACTATGCCGACATGTTTATTAGGATTGTGCGCTCCAAGAATGGCTAACCATCGATCAACACCCAGTTTACTTGGTTCCAAGTAGGCACATTGAACGCCGCAATTAGAACTCGTGGTCCTCGCTATAAAAAGCTGCATACCCCAACGTTTAAGTCGTTCGCAGAGCGCTCGAGTTTCCTCTTCTTTTTTAACACTGGCTATCAATGCGTTTTGCCCTTTAGCCTGAAACCCACTTTCAGCCAGTGCCACAAGAAGCTCTTCTATATCGTTAGCATATTGCAGCTCAGCAACAATCTCTGGCTTGCTAACTAAATCGAAACTATCTAGCACCAAAAACTTCATTCTTGTATTTCCCCAGTCAATCAAAAGAAACATAACTATCTTCTCTCAGTCCAAAGCTATCAAATGCCTAAGTTATTTTGTGGTTGATAAACAGCCGTCCAATGAAATTCCTTTTGACCATTTCATTATGAAATTAGCTTTAACTATCCAGCTCCAGCACGCAAACTAACTTCACCGGAATAAAAGCACTTCTCTCCTTCACTCGTCTTCACGGTAATTGCTCCGCTCTTGTCGACGCCAGTCTCAACCCCCGAAACCATACCATTTCGTGTGTGAATAACAATTGGTCTACCGATGAACGCACTTTGTTCTGCCCAATCACTTCTGAAAGCGTCAAACCCTTCCTCGATATACCGGTCCAGCAAACGGTCAATTTCTAGAAGGATTAGACCAAGAATTTCGTTTCGCTCGATTTTGGAATCAAAAATAGACTTTAGATTGGACCATAGTTGGTCTATTTCGTGGTCTTGCCTGTCCATATCCCAATTGATACCAATTCCAATGTTGAGAAAGCTACAATCAGTACTGTCACCACTTGCTTCAACAAGAATACCTGCAAGCTTATGCCCATCAACCAAAATATCATTGGGCCACTTTAGAGTGACCTTTCTTGTAGTATGCTGATTGAAAAGCTTAGTCAAACCGATCCCGACAGCCAAACTGAGTCCTCCTAACGCACTTAGCCCCATAGGCAGATTTAATCCTAACGAAAAATAGAGATTGGCTCCAAACGGAGATATCCACTTTCTTCCTTTGCGGCCGCGTCCTGCAGTTTGATGTTCCGCAACACAGATACGACCAAACCCAGGCTCACTTTGCCACCAACGAGTAAGAAAACTCGACGTTGAGTCAACAGTTGGCAATACTTTAATCTCTTTAAACAACTTGGAGTTATTCGAAATTAACTGACTTAGCTGCTCGTTATCGATAAGTGCTAATCCTCCTGGGATTTTGTATCCTTTGCCTCTGACCGCGTACACTTCAATTTGCCAACTTTGTAATTTGTTAACCAATTTCCAAATCGCAGTTCTCGAGACGCCCAATTCCACCGCTAAAAATTCGCCAGAATGGAACTGCCCATCTGAAAGGGTTCTAACTAACTGCTGTATTCTCTTTAAACTTGCATCTTTCATTTTAATTATTATCTCCTTTGCTGCCAAGCCGCCTTGCATCCTTGCTAACGACCCAGTATTCGTACTTCTGGCTCCAACTCAATGCCATAAATATGCTGGATTTTATCTATGATAGTTTTCGCTAAGTTCCATATGTTTTCACCGTTTGTATCGCTGTAATTTACAATCACTAATGCTTGGTGTTTATGAACGCCAATTTTACCGGTCATCATACCTTTAAATCCTGCATTATCTATAAGCCATCCTGCGGCAATCTTATATAGTTTTAACTTTAACGAATCCACTGGAAATCCTACTAAACTAGGGTGCTTAGATATTAATTGGTGGTACTTAGCTTCTGTAACAACCGGATTCTTAAAAAAACTACCGGCATTCGGCAGCTCTTTGGGGTCAGGTAACTTTTCCCTTCTTATTCGGCAGACCTCTTCAAAAACATCAATCGGACTTACCTTGGAGAGCGATTGAAATGCGTTTTTAAGCGGTTTATAGGTGAGAACTGGCTTTGGAGTCTTACAAAGATCAAATACCACATGGGTCACCAAATAACGACCTTGCCCTGCTCGTTTAATAAAACTGTCACGATACGCAAATTCGCATTGATTTTTGGTCAAGGTCAACTTCTGCCCATTTTCGAGATCAAAACACTCTATATGATTGATGAATTGCTCAACTTCTACTCCATAAGCACCAATATTTTGCACAGGTGCGGCCCCAACCGTTCCAGGTATCAATGCCAAATTTTCTAATCCGAAGTACCCTTCATTAAGACAATACTTGACAAATTCGTGCCAATTTTCAGACGCCGCGATCCTTAACTTGACTGTTTTTTCGTTTTGTTCGAGGATTTGTTTTCCAAATAACTGGGGGAATAATACTAATCCAGGATAATCTCCAATAAATAACAGATTACTACCGCCACCAAGGACGAACCTTTGATTCGAGCAGGCCAATTCATGTGCCCTTGCATCCAGCTCAGCGACATCATTTATTTGAAGAAAGGAAGCAGCATTAGCTTTCACTCTGAAAGTATTAAGCTGTCTTAAAGAAATGTTGCTGGAAATCTCGGCCAAAATTAAATCTGTCACGCTACAATTGAATAATGTCCCAGTTTACACTAGCCATCAGTTTTGGCGCCAGAGTTAACTTGCGCTACCTAGGTAAAAAGAGCATTCTGTCATTGACGCCTTGTACGACCAGAATCGAAAGCTTTAGATATTGTGGCTTGTAACAAGATATTTGACCAATGTAACATTCAAACCAATCCGGGGTCAGAATCTACAATGAACAGTTTCACTCAAATTTAAATTAAATATGATCATTCACAATTTCAAAAATATAATTACTGTAGGGCTTGCAGCTCTACTGACTCAAATGTTTTCGGCGCATGCAATAGCCGATGAAATCGTCGAAGGACAATTCGCTCCAGATTTTAGCATCATCCGAATGGATGGAGAACAATTCAATCTAAGCGATTTTAGGGGAAAAAAAGCGGTTTATTTGGTTTTTTGGACCACATGGTGCACCTACTGCATGAAAAAAATACCTAAATTACAACACGCCGCAACGATACTAGATGATCAAATTGAAATCTTAGCGATCGACACTAGTGTGAAAGATACTTTTGCAAAAGCACAACAGTTTCAAAAAGATAGAAATATAAAATACTCTTTAGCTTTTGACTTCGGAAAAAAAGTGACCGACCTCTATGACGTCTGGGGCACGCCGACTGAATTTATAATTGATATTAACGGTCGAATCATTCACATTGATGGCGTCCCTGAAAACCTTTCAGAACACTTAAGTAATTGGAATATGATTGATCATGGAATGAAAAAGCAACAGCTTATCGCTCATAACAATTGCAATTCGGAGAACAACACTTGTTAAAGTCTGGCAACCCAAACTTATCAAACAACACTCGAAAAAAAGGCTCTAAGAAAACCCAATTCGTTGGTGCTCTTCAAAGCGGATTGAATCGGCGTGCCTTCTTACGACAATCGAGTGTTGCTGTTTTATTTGCGACAATTGCTGCGTGCAAGCCTAGTATCGATAATACGTCATCACATCCAGCGCCCTCCTCAACAAGTAAATTAGAGAACAACCAGTTAAATGAACTCTTCCAATTGAATAGCCATCAAAAGAACACGATACAGTCTATTCAAATAAAACTGTTCCCTGACGACGGTGATGGTCCTTCAGCAAACGATATCAATGCTCTCGAATATTTACAATGGACACTAACGGATCCCGACAATAGTGCAGACGGTGATGGTGAGTTCGTCGTTCAAGGTGTTGGATGGTTAGATTCGCTTGCAGAACAGACTCAGGGCGACCAATTCGTTAACTTGACTAGCGAACAGCAGGACAAAGTTCTCACCCAAATTAGTCAATCAAGCGCTGGTGAAAACTGGCTTTCAATTCTTATTTATTATCTGATGGAAGCTCTATTGTTTGATCCTATTTATGGTGGAAATACCAATCAAGTTGGATGGAACTGGTTAAATCATCAACCTGGATTTCCTCGACCTAATGAACAGACAAAATATCGTCAGTTTATATAATTACTGCCGCTAATAACGCCACTCCAATTTAGAAAACGAGAAAGTTAATGTCCGAAGAATTAGAATATGATTGTTGTATCGTCGGCAGCGGAGCTGGTGCCGGACCTATTGCGTATGAGCTATCCAAAGCGGGATATAAAGTGCTCGTATTGGAAAAAGGAAAATGGTACAAAGAACACGATTTCAAAAAAGACGAACAGCTTTATCGTCACGGGATATTTCGTTCAAAGTTAAAGGACGAAAGACATGTACTTGAGGAGCACGACGGCGACGAGTGGACAGAAGACACAACGGCTCAATTTTGGGGAGGGAATATTGTTGGTGGTGCCTCCAATTTCATGAGTGGTTATTTCCATCGATTAAAACCTGAAGACTTTCGATTGGTTTCAACCTTTGGAAGAATAGAAGGAGCCAATACCGTAGACTGGCCCATAAGCTACGATGACCTTGAACCTTATTACACCAAAGCAGAGCAAGTCTTAGGCATTTCTGGAAAGATTGTTAAGCATCCTTTCTTAGAACCACGTTCGACTCCTGACTACCCTTTACCGCCAACAAATGAACATCCAATCGCATCTTGGTTTGACTCAGCTTGTAAAGATATGGGACTTCATCCACTTCCAATGGCACGAGGTATACTCTCTCGACCACACATGAATCGACATAGTTGTCAGTATTCTGGCTATTGTGGCAGTTACGGTTGTGCTTCTGGAGCAAAAGCTAGCTCGCGTGCAGCTCTATTAGATCATGCTGTAGCTACAGGTCGTTGCGAAATTAGAACTGAAACAAAAGCATACCGATTAAATAGTGACGCCACTGGAAAGGTCACCTCGGCAAACTGCTTCGATAAACAAGGAAAATCAATATCCATTTCCGCTAAAATTTTCGTTGTCGCATGTTATTCAATAGAGTCGGCTCGTTTGTTATTGAGCTCGCCAGGCGAAAAGCATCCAAACGGCCTCGGCAATAACTTTGATCAAGTCGGTAAAAACCTACATTGCTGCGCAGGTGGTACAGGACATGGAATTTTCGACTTCACTAAAATGTCGAAGTCGCAAATTGATGAGCTAACCGTACGCGGACCATTTTTTAATCGAGCCTTGCAAGATTGGTATTTCATTGATGACGAGCCGGTGTTTGGAAAACGAATTAAAGGTGGCACTATCGATTTCGTATTCGATCCACCATCGCCTGCAGCCGATGCTAATTCTCAAAAATGGCAAGGTGATAACTTACTTTGGGGTACACC
>JAHRVB010000265.1 GCA_019090895.1 Kangiellaceae bacterium | reverse complement strand
TGGTACTGCTCAGCAAGAGCGCCAAGTGCTTTCTTATCTAATTTTGCGACAAATCGTGCAAACGTCTTTCTAAACTGATGACTTGAAATATTCCACTCATAAGGTAACTCGACTCTTTTACTAAATGTCTTCAACCGTTTATTGAGCAGACCGGTTGTCATTCGCGAGTATTTGTTTCTCCCCTTTTGGTCCGCAGTAGACAACCATAACTGAGGTGGCGTTAAAAACAAGGTCTCACATAAAATAGCGTCTCGCCAAGGCGCTAACAACCTAGTCACCGTTTTAATCGCCTCTATCGCGATTGGTAGTTTTTCTTTGTCGACCTCGACCTCTCGGCACATCTCTGTCGCTCCAGCACTCCAAGTCGCCTCACGGGGACCAGTCTCCAATTTAAAGGTAATGCCATTAATCACATGTATGTTTAACAAACCATCAATACTCTCAAACTTCTCCCAACAATTAATATCTAAATGAATTAACTCGCTAGCTCTTAGACCAACAGTGGCAAGAATACAGGCCGACGAAGATTCTATGACTTCATTTATTAATTTGGTATGGAGAAGTTTAAGCTTTTGTACTTCAACTTTTTTAGATAATTGATGTGGGATCTCTAATGAATTCAACTTTTCAATTATGTCACACCAATGCTTTTCTGCGTTTTTCCCTAAATACCAACGTAGATCCCCGGCTTTCCCTTTAAAGCAATCTTCTTTCTTCTTGTTTATGAGCCCATCTTCAAATTCATAATAATAAGGCAGTAAAAACTCTGAAAACTCGATTACTTTTGGTGCACTGCCTTGAACTTCCTTAACAGCGCTGCTTATTATTGGCTTGGCGATTTCATCAGGCATATAAGGGATTTTATTGCCCTTATTGTTGGTTAGTTTCGTTGCGTATTTAAAAGCGCTATATCCATCAAAAGGCTCTACTTCAACTGCATCAGGTAATTTCCGACGTTGTAGATATAACAGACTAATTGGCGACAATAAGCCAGACAAAGTCTTTTGGATTGGCTCCTCACCAGTTGATATTTTTAAATGTTGAATGATATGCACTATATAATCATCTATATCAATAGAGGTCAGAGCTGAAAAGCTAAAGCAATTAACATCAGCGGTTGTCATCCATTTTAAAAGCGCATAGAGTCGAGAAAAGTTAATCCTAAGCGAAATTGGTTTTCGGCTCGCGCTGGTATGGCCTTGTCCTCTTGGCGGCGTGACATGTAATGACCAAATAAATCGTTTGCAGGCATCCAATAGCTGCCAGTTCTTATCATCGGTTAACTCAGAACCATCCCCTAAAATTACTTTCCAATATATTTTTACCGGACCGCCATTTGAACTTTCTTCAGAAAATATCCATTCAGGGTCTTCCCAAAAGGAAAACATTGAGACTTTATAGCCATGATAATTTTCGCACGCACCTTCGAATATTTTCTTGTTTAGTTCAGCCATTGCGTTATTCAATCTCTGGGATTGGAGGTAAAGTGGGAAGAATTTTCAAAGCCTTGCTAATGACGTTTTCATCCGTCACTTTTCCAAGCAAGTCATATTCGATAATGTCGAGTTTTTCCTGGTAAAGCAGTGAAAATCTCAACGCGTCTATACGCTCCTTTGCAGACAAGAACTCATTTTTCAGCTGCATTAACTCAGCGACTGTTTTTGGTTCATCAAGAAAAACTGTTGCATTGTGGCACCCCAAGCAGCCTAACCAGGCTTCGCACATAGTGCCTTTTGGTGCAAATGGAGAATTTCGTGGGTTCTTACAGCGACTACCAGTGGTAACCGCTTCCTGAGTCTCTCGCAAATCATCATCTTGGTTCGGCTTTTTCGGTGAGTTATTAGGTTTTCCTGTGGCATTATCGGTCAGAGACCAGGTGACGATATCGCCCTGATATTTGGCAACAAGTTCTCGGTCCCGTTTTCTCATAACTTGGGAGCGATAATGTTTGCGGGTCGTATCAACCGATGAATGTCCCAGAACTCTCTGAGAAGCCTTGTAGTCACCCTGTGTCAACTCATGTGCTCTATCTGAGCCTGTCGAACGAAAGTCCCTCAGGGTGAATTTGGATAGGCCGTTTCTCTTAATAAAACTGGTAAGCCCATCTTGCCAGGTAGAAGAAGCGGATCCTAACTTGAGCTCATTGCCAAAACCTGAAACTTCATTTTGGCGCGTCTGAAAAATAAATAGGCGATATTGTTCAGACGCTTCCATAAACTCAAGCAGGGGCTCAGTGATGAGCAATACTTGCTCCAACATTTCATCTATTGATTTAGGACCTGTGTTTGAAAAGCTCCTGTTCTGAGCCTTGCGAGATCTCTTTTTTAGCAAATGAACCAAGGTTCTCTTCTTAGGCAATAAGGGATGCGCTTTCTTTAAATTCCTCGGAGAAGGCAAAACGGTATCAGGATTAAAAAAACCTCTACTGGTCAATAAAACAACGTATGGCACGATAACTTCAGGCGTTGCATATAAGCAGCGTTTGGCAAGACCGATAATACCACCAGTTTGGTCCTTAAAGCCTTGTACATTGGCCTTTTTAATGAAGTTAGATAACTCGTCTGAGCGTCTGTTTTTATCAGGAATAAGCCCTTGGTGATAGCGTATCAAATAGACAACTAGTTGCTGAAGCGCCCGAAGATCCCAGTCAATTTGATGAGGGAAATAGATGCTGCTAAGAACACGCAATGGCTTTCGTAAATAGAACTCGTCAAAGAAGTCTTTCCACAAGAAACGGCCTTTTCTCGCCGTAGAAACAGAAACACCTATTTGCTCGCAAAACGTTGTTATATCAGGCAAGGGGATATTATTCTCAATATGATACCAAAGTAGATCATAGGCATCATAAGCTTGCTCCGAATTCTTCAACTCTTTAACCTCGGGCCTGCAAGGGTAAAGCTCGCAACCGACCGGAATACAACTCAGTCCTTCAACAGCCAGTTCCTGCCCCATGGCAAAATCATTCCAGCTTTTATTCATATCTTTCAAACAAGCCGCTTCAATTTTTGCGATTTCATTAGGTGATAATACCCGGCTATTCTTTGTGTTTTTCTCACTTGATTTGAATGGGTTAATTGGAAATAGTTCAGGGTCTATTATTTTTGAAGAGTCCAATGATATGTTGGATAAGTCTTTTCGTTCTTTTAGTGTTTTAAGTAAATTGGTTACACTTTCAAAATGAAGTTTCTTACTACCCGGAGCCAGAAACTTTGATTTCCCACTTCCTCGCTTTTTAGTTCTTTTATTCAGCCAGGCTATATATTTGGTAAGCATAGCTTCTGATACATCCTCGAAGGACTGAAGATGAAAATCCCCGCTATCTCTGGACTCTAATAGAAACTCAAGAAATACCAGAATAAACCCTCCCCTTCGGGATCTGGTCTCAACTTCTTTGTCAGCTCCCCAATACCAATATGCCTGGCAGGTTTGAATAACGAAGCTTTTCTCATAAGTGTGATACTCAAATACAATTCGCTGAATCTTACCACTAGGCAAAGGGAAAACTGCGGCGACAGCTTCAACACCAATGTGCACACCAGCGGTTTTATATTCATTGATCGGTATAACAGAGGCATTGCTATTGATTGCAACATCGAATTTGCGTGATATGCGGCGCTTCTTAGGCAACTTCACGCTCCAATACTATAACTAAGTTCTGGTCATAATACGCTTCCAATGCAGTTGAGATTTCAACTTCTTCTATGGATACAGAGTCCAGGTAAATCTCAATAGTGGTTGACTCGTGCTTATGGCCGAGCAGTACTTGAATGGTCTTCCAGACGTTCCTAGCGCCAATTTCGTTAAGTAGGCGATACATATTTACCGCAAAGGTATGCCGCAAGCCGTGCGGTCCTCTAGGCTCAATTGACACCTTATTGCATAATTCATGGAAGCGATCTGAACATCTTTTAAGGGTATATGCACGGCCAGCCCAAGCGGTCTCAACTGAGTTAACAAAGATCTGGTCCGAGGCCTTAAAAAGCTTTCCTTTTTCACGCGCAAGCCTTCTTCCTTTTTGGACCGCTTTTTGTCGGTCAATTTTTATATAGTGATTAATCTGATCGTAGATACTTTGCGGAATGTAGATGAGACGGAGTTTACTGCCTTTGGTGATTGATATATCAAGTACAAACAGCAACTCTGATTCGTTCGATTTTCGCGCAGTACGCCATTTTGAAATAGTGAGTCCAAAAATCTCCTTCCTTCGCAAGCCGGTACATGCCAAGAAGTCGATAATGAGTTTGTCTCGTTTGCTGGAAGCAGTGTTCTCCAAGTCGCATTGCTTTTTTAAGGCGACTATCTCTTTTCCGGTAAAAAACTTAGGTGCAAGCTTGTTTTCATCTAGCAACAATGCATTCTTTTCGTTTTTACCTCGTGATGAATTCCCTCGTGAAGGACGATTATTTTTACTATTCTTAAGCTCATAGATAACTGGATTATGGTCAATTTTACCGACTCTATAAGCCCACTCATAAAATAGACTGACCAGTCCTACGCGTGAGTTAATCGTTTTATCTGCATAAGGCCTTTTAGTGTGCGGGCTGGGAGTAGTAAGCATTCTCTCCCGATAAAAAGCGAGGTCATCGGAAGTAACTTCTTTCCATAGTTCTAAATCTCGCGACACTGTGGACTCATCGCCAGCTTCGGCTTCATCATCTAATAAGTTATCTTCAAGAAAAGCTAAAAAATCGGCTAATATTTCTGCGTAACCATTATAAGTAACTGAACTTCGGACTGTGCCTTTAACATAACATTGATGACGGAGGAAAAGGTTGGGCTCTTCATAGAGCTTCATGGAATCATTGAATAGGAGTGGAGTTCCTTCAAGAATTTGGGGACTACATACATCAGAGCTGTGTATGATTTGAACCATCTAACAAGTTTGACTCCACTTCAATTGACCATGGAATCTACTGTACAAATATACATAGAATTTGTCAAGAGGACTTATTCCTCAATAATACATTAATACCTATAATTACTTAACAAGACATAACTGTATCTAATATTATCTGGCGCATTTTAATTTCTCAATTTGTCCTAACGGTTCTAAAGCTCGTCAATTCCTCTGTTAGCTAAATCATCAGC
>JAHRVB010000264.1 GCA_019090895.1 Kangiellaceae bacterium | reverse complement strand
CTGACTGGTGCATCAGGATAGCCTGACGCGGCAATCGTAGCCGAACCCGTTTTTTCCTAGTGCATCAATAACTTAAAGAGCGAATTTCGGGACACAGACCCGACAATGTAAAAATTTTCCCAGACGCGCCTTGCTGGGTCAAGCTTTATTTTTTAGCCGCTCGTTTCGCATGCGAAATCAGAATACGATTCAGTTTTAATTAGCTAATAATGGACTGTTTTTCTAAGTCGTCACTACTGGTTTTAGGTAGTGACGACTTTGCCGAGCCCTGTTATTACTGGGCTACAGCTTGGTTTTGAGAGTGACCGCTGAGTGATGTACTCATAGTTCCGGCCTTGGCCGGAATTCCCGCTACGACACCCGACCGCCAATTTCCGCTTAGTTGCTCACCAAACATGACCAACCTAAGTAATAAGATGAACTCACAACACACTCCCCCACTTAAACCATGGGCAGGCGGAATTGGCGGGTGGGGGAGGAGCGGGAGAGGTGGACCGTGTATTGGCGTAAACAGTTTTTTGGCGCTGGCCTTGCGGCTTTTTTGCAAGGACTGTGACATAAAAGTTTTTACAACAATCACCAGCATTATTGGCCTGTCGTTCTTTCAACACACTCGGAATTATCAGAATGGAATGACACACCTTCAACACACTCACCGCCTTTGAGCGACAGCGATAATCTTTTAATCTTTTAATCTTTTAATCTTTAAAAGCCTGAAGCGAGAGCGATGCTTATTTGATGATTATCGATGGTAGTTTGGCGCTGTGTTTGCGGCTCTTCTGCAAACACTGTGACACACGGGAGGATTGGTATTGTATCGAGTTTCCTCGATGTAGCCGGTTATTTGGTTTGCGTCTTTTGCAAACGTAATAAGCGGCGGTGGGATGGCGATCTAGGTTTGCTGCTAAAGGTTGACGGATGTTAATCGCGGCTCGTCACTGGCATGTTTTCGCCGGTGACATTTCTGATTCAGAAGATCGCGTAAATATCTCTCGAAGCGCGTAAGACTCTGATCATTTCGATCCCGTTATTTCTCTCGCGATAATACAGAACATAGTGATCAACAGGGAAACATCTAAGCCCATCCATCAACTCTGTTCGCTCGGTACCAATCTGTGGGTTTTCAGCCAGAATAATACCTTTATCGTAAAGTTTGTCGGTGTAATGATCGGCATTGACGGGGCTGTCTTCAGCAATATAAAGCCAGATGTCAATTAAGTCTTGCTCGGCTTCTGGCGAGAGGATCAGTTCACTCATCCGTTATTGTCCAACATTGCTCGACCTTTGGCTTTGATCGCTTCTTTGTCGAATGACCGACCTTCGCCAGCATCCAGTGAATCAATTCCTGCATTAAGACTTTTTCTTAAGGCTTCCAGTTTCATATTTTTCATCGCATCGCGTTCTTCAAGTAATCGAAGTCCTTCACGGATAACTTCGCTGGACGAGTTATAAAGTCCTGTAGAGACTTTTTGCTTCACATAGCCTTCCAATTGGGGAGTTAAAGAGATATTCATTAGTTTGTCCTCATAGCGTGTTTACGCCCTAATAATAACAATCTTTGTTATTAATTGTTATTATTCTTTTTCCAACTCTCCCTCTTCTTCTGGATCTTCGTCTGACTCATCATCTTTTGATGACTTCGCCGGATGGGTTAAATCATGCACTTCTTTGAGTCGCCGGATTGATACCTGGGTATAAATTTGAGTCGTATCAATTTTGGCATGACCGAGCATCTCTTGGATATATCGGATATCCGCACCGTTTTCTAGCATCACGGTTGCCATCGTATGCCGGAACAAATGGCAACTGCCAGTTTTCCCAATATCGGCTTTGTTGATGATGGTTCTCGCTAATTGGCTCATTCTTGCCGGGCTGAACGCTTCACCTAAGTGAGTCAGGAATAAGGTTTCACTATCGGCTCCGGTGTAAAGCTGCGGTCTAGTTTCCGTCAGATATTTATCACACCAATCAATGGCTCGTTGACCAATCGGAACCATTCTATCTTTCTTGCCTTTCCCCAATCTGACCATCAATGTGCCCCGCTCTCTATCAAGGTCATACAACCGTAAATTGATGAGTTCCATCCGTCTGATACCCGTGGAATAAAATACCTCGATGATCGCTCTGTCTCGAATGCCGGTGGTACTTTTTAGGTTAGGCACATCCAGAATGATATCCATTTCCTCAACGGTGAGAACGTGTTTGGGTAATCGTTTTTCGAGTTTCGGTAATTCGATATCAGCAGCAGGATTGTAGAGGATATAATTTTGTTTACTCAGGTATTTAAAATAGGCGCGGAGCGCGCCTAATCTTGAATACTGTGATTGGAATGATAATGGTTCACCATTTTCTTTTCGGTAGTGATATAAATATCGCTGGTACCTTTCCATAATTTGTTTGGTGATTTCACACGGTTGAGTCAGTCCTCTTTCCTCACACCACTTAATAAAATAGTTAATGTAAAGCTCTCGTGATTCTGCACTTTTAGCTGAGTAGTTTCTAACGCCCATCCATTCTAAATACCTTTCTCGGAATGCCGCAAAGCCGTTAGGGTCGCTTAAATCACCATAAGATTTTTTGGTTAATGTCGTGCCTTTCTTTGGCATGATTACGATACCGCCATAACATTATGATGCTGATTTTTTGTCAGGCTCTGATGGTCTTTTTGAAGCACTTCACTTAATAGGTTATCCGCAACCGTGTGACCATTGGGCTTCGCTTGTTTTTCACTCCCCCGATTTGCACCCGATACCCCACCGATTTGAGGCCGATTTGACCCCGATTTGTTTTCATTTAACCCCGATAACTTTTCATCATAGGCTAATTTTTCTGATTCAATCAGTCCTAACATAAACTTATCACCGGTATTTCCTTGGCCGTCATAACAGAGTTCATACTTCATGGATTGCCCTCGTTTGCCACTGTGAGCCATTAGGTATTCCATGGCTTCTAATCGGCCACAATGAACGGCGACTTGAGTCAATCCCCAGCCGGTAACCTGTCGGATATCTTTGCGGCTAAAACGGTAATCGGTGATTTCCATGCCCTTAGATTTTGACTCTGCTTGAACATGCTCGCAGAGTAACCCTAATAACTTTCTGGTTTGTGGTGGCAACTCATCCAGCGTTCTTCCCAAGACTTCATGAGCTAAATGATTAGCGGTTTTGATATCCTCTATCGTGACTTCAATGTATTCAATTCGCTGGCCGTTTTGCTCGACGCTTTTTATTTCTCGTTGGTATTGATGTAGGTAAGCAATCGATTGGATAAGCGTTAAATACTTCATGTGATCTCTTCGTGTTCGTGTTTGATCGCTTCTAAAGGTCAGTTGTTCAGCGAACGGATTCACCACTTTTAATGGCCGTAATAATCGTTGTGCATTTTGGTGAACGGCCACTTTATGTTTTTTGTTTTCGTTAATGAGTAGTCCATTTAAAGTTTGGCTGGTTCGCTGGCTTTGTTGAATGGCCTCGGTTTGCTCAAACGATTCATTCACAGTTAACACCAGACAGCGGTTTAATAACTCTTCATCAATATCAATCGCGGTAGTGGTGAGGAACAACATCACTGGCCCTTCCACATGATATTCCTGGGTTTCTAAATTACCGGTGGTGGCATTTTTGCCGGTACTGGCAATCGTCACTTCACCTTCACTTTGTAGGAGTTTTAATGCATAACTCGCTTGCTCAACGCCCTCTTCTTCACTGATGGCGAGGATCTTATTTTTGAGCCGGGTCTCGCCCATGTAAAATAGAGATTGTCCTGTCATAGCAGAGTACTGGACTCTTTCCTCAACAGGGAACATCGCCAACACAGCATCCATTAAACTACTTTTACCGGCGGCTGAAGTGGATTGAATAATAATGGCCAAGGGCTTATCTAGCTTTCGAGAGACAGCGGCTAAATAGCCCATCAGCAAATTTGTTTGCTCACCGACAATACCGCATTGGTTAAAGTCTTCGATGATCCGTGTAGTGAGGTTTTTATCTTTGAGTAAAGCCATTGCCTCTGACTTTTCTTGCTCGTTCATTTCAATCGATTTATCGATTTCTTTCTTGCCATTCTCGATTTGATCATCTTGCAATGCTTCGAGCTTGAGTAATACTTTTCCGAGATCTTTTTTGATGATGTTGGGATCACAACTTAATTCACTTGCGGAAATTTTGATGAACGTCTGACGTTGTTTAGCATTATATAATTCGAGAGTGTCAACGTGCAGCAAGTCACCTTGACTAACCATCACATTGACTTTGAGTTGATCATAGGTCAAATTTTTACTTAAACCTCGAACTCGATAATTCCTCTCACCGAACATCATTTTGATTTCACGCTCATTGATTTGCGCATCGATTTCGATTGGTGATTTTGGTTGAGCTTGGGAGGTTGGTTCAGGAAGTTCAGCAGCTAAGGAAGAAGTTTTTCCCTCTTCCTTCTGATTAACGTCTTTTGATTTTGCCTCAACTAACTTTCTGGCTTTGGCTTTTAACATCGGTTCAGCTTTGCGGATCACTAATCCTAACGCTTTACTGGCGGGACTCATTTGAAGCGCATATTCATTGGCATCCATATTCTTCGGGAACAATACGCGATAACATTCAATGTCATATTGGCTCAATTGTTCGGCTAACTTTTCAGCGGCATTATTCCCCGCTTCATCTCTGTCATAGGCAATCAACACTCGCTTAATATCATGGTTAATTAAGGCGTTTAATATCTCTTCCGTAAATCCATTCGTACCATAACTGCTGGTCACATTCTTAAAACCATTCACCCAGAAAGTCATAGCATCAATCAGGGACTCACATAAAATCATTTCTTCATTAGCAGCTAATGATAAATAATTAAATACGCCTTCATGCTCTCCTGGTAAATAAAGATGTTGAGCCGTTCCTTTTCTAAGTCGGTTGCCTAAAATCTTACGCCCATAAACTTCTTTGATTTGATTATTTTCATCGAACACCGGAACAACCACCGAGCCATTAAAATGCTCATGGCCACTTTTTCGTAAAATACCAACACTCTGCAATAACCCTCTGATTTCTGAACCCGCCTTTCGATTCTTTTCCGGCAATCGATAACTTAAGGTTCGATTAGCAAAACCGAGTTTGAAGGTATTAATTAATTCGGGATGATTGAGCCCTCTTGATTCGAGGTAATCAGTTGCATCAGAACATTGTTTGAGGGTTTCATGATAAAAATCAATCACGCGCTTTAGCGCTTGTTGTTCATCCTTTTCAGCAACTAATGAAGAAGATAATTGTTTGGTTGTCGATTGTTTGACTGGTTGATGGCTTTCGCTGATGAGTCCAATATCATGTTGCAGGATTTCCACCGCTCGTCTAAATGAAACGCCTTCACGCTTAATGACCCAATCAATGATTGAACCACCAACACCGCAAGCACCCAAACAATTCCATAGGTTCTTAGATGGTGTCACGACTAATGAAGGCGTTTTATCATTATGGAATGGACAGCGACAGAGATAATCTTTGCCATGCTTCTTAAGTTCAAAGCCCTGGGACTCCATTAATCGCACCAATGAGACTTCGTTTTTAAGCTTTTCGATGATTTCGTCTTTAATTCGCGCCATAACGGATAACTCCAAAATGTTGTCAATAGCTACCACAAATAAATAATTGCGTTGCAGCTTACCACATATTGTAGTATCGTCAACTGCAATTTATAGGAACTTTAAAAACAGGGGTTATCATATGGTCAACATCATTTACAGTTTATTGGATGAACAGATGAGCCAAACAGATAAGAACTTTTTTAAGCAATTGGGCAAAACCATTGCCAAGCTCCGTAAAGAAATGGGGTTAACACAAGCGCAACTTGCTGAAGCACTTGGGATCTCTCAACAACTTATGGCAGCACATGAATCAGGGACACGTAAAGTACCCGCTTCCGTCTTGCCTAAATTATCGAAGCTGTTTGCAGTGCCGTTAGAGCAGCTAATGGGCGTTGAGCAATTACCTGCTAAACGGGGGCCAGTTTCAACACTGCAACAGCAGATTGAACAGATCACGTTAATGCCAAGAACTAAGCAGAAGTTTATTACAGAGATGCTTGATGCATTAATTCAACAACAACGTTCGGCTTAAGATAAGCAACTAAAAATAAGACGCTAAAACAACAAAGCCCAATCATTTCTGATCGGGCTTTTGGTGGTTCTTTTTCTCTACTATTAATCAATCAACAATCAAAAAAATTACTACAATGCACGGTGCAAGACTCGACCCCATGCAGTTTCACCAGTGTGGATGATTTATTAGGCATTGAAAACAAAACCGCTAAACGAGGTCCATTACCAAAATTACAACAGCAAATGCAACAATTAAGTGGCTTGCCTAAAACGAAACAGAAGTTCGTCAGTGAGATGCTTGATACAGTGTTACAACAAGCCAGTTAAATCGCAACTAAAAAAAAAACCGCTAAAAACAACAAAGCCCAATCATTTCTGATCGGGCTATGGGGAAGATCTTTCTCTACTATTAATGAATCAACAATCAAATTTTTCTTTTCATTCAACCATTGATGTTGGGTTGATAAAACTAACCCGACCTACCGCGCTATTGTTTTTTTCTGAGATAATGCGCGAAAAATTCCAAATATTTTGATGAGTCGTGATCTTGAGCTGACGTATTCAAAAATATTAGGTTCTTTTTTTCTAAGCAGATAACATTTATCGCTAATAACTCTTCGGAATACGTATAAGAATTACCTATAATATTTTCACCAAAATCATCCTCAAACAAAGCCGCCCTTGCTTTTTTCGAAGCGTTTATACACTCCATTTCTGACATTTCACTTTCTAACGTCAAAAAACTAAAATATATTTTTGCTGAGACATTCGAAGTAAACTGGCTCATAACTAAAAATAAAAAAATGGAGCATCTCTTAATTAACTGATTCATAAAACATTCCCTAACATCTATTATACTTATTGTGATATAAAATTAATTTTTCGGCAAATGAGCTCTCAGTTGCCGCCCCACAGGTCCTCTGCTTGCTGCTCCAACAGGATCAAAATTAAATTGGCCGCTAAGCCCTCCCTTTACAAATCCATTAATCAATTCAGCCTTTACACCCCACTCAAGTTTTCCAGATTCGGTCATCTTTACTTTGAAGTTCAATACTTTGAAAGCATCCATCCCAAAACCACCTGCTCCAAGCTCATTCAATTCGAAGCTTTTCCCATTTTGCTTAATGCTACCAAAGCCATCTTTAGCGAACTTGACTTCAACACCTCCAGTTTTCAAGATTCCTTTAAAATCTATGCCTTCAGAAGATATCACAGCCTCCAAATATTTTCCTAGCTTAACCTCAAGCTTTAGTTTGTTAGGATCGTCTGTCCTCATATTTTGAATTTTGGCCGCTTCGCGCTCTGCAAGAATTTCAGCTTTTATGCCATCATAAAATTCTTTTACTTCCTCGGGAGTATATCCTTGCTCTGCATTACCTTCCCTCCAGCCATCTCTTCTTTGCTGTTGGTCAGCGTATAAAGCATCACCAGTCTTCACACTGGTGCGTTAAATTCTATGGATTTTGATATCTTTAACCTTCCATTCATTCTTATCATTCAAGACATAATAAAATTTAATCTCATTATGTCCCCCTTTCATGTCCTGTATATTTCCCACCAATAAAGCTCGTCTTACAACATCGCTGTCTTCATTGGAATAAAGTTGCCTTTCACCCCAAATCAAAGTACTTGGTTCTAGCTTAGATAATAAATCTGTAGGCAAAACATATTCATTCGACAACAATACCTTTAATTCAGAGTTACTCTTACTTCTAGATTCTTGCAGCACTTTTTCAGCAATCGACTCAAGATCACTAGCCACATAATTAAACATTGCACCTACAATAACTGCTATACCGGCAACTACAAGGAAGATGTAATTATTTCTCTTTTTAATCCTGTTTTCTTTTGTATTTCTGCTATTCATTATATTTATACCCAAAAGTTACGCCCGCTAAGGCGCCTCCTGAAATGCCGAAAGCATTCCCTTTATTTGATAGATATGGTCCTTCAAAAACTCCTCTCGCAGTAGCGATCGTCCGATTTCTATTATCAGAAATGGAAACCGCAACTCCACGAGCTCCGAAACCACCCCCAAATGGCCCAACCCTAGCCCCTAAAACAAATGTTAGCCCAACAGCAGTTGCGTCGCCTGAATATTTTTTTAGAGAAGCAGGCATTGGAAAATCCCCGGTGGCGTTGTAAGCAAATCCTGCAGCTTTTCCCAATCCAGCATCGAGCATTATGAACAATTTGTCATCCGATGAAATACCTAAAGTTAATATGCCTGAAATTGGCCCTATAGATGCATTTCTAAAACCAGAGACAGCGATAGTTCCCTTCCCATCACCGGCAGTATTTAATACGTTTCGTACTATTTTTTCGACGATTTTTTTGGAATCTCCTAAAAGAGTGTCAGCATAACTTTTAGGATCTATTTCTTTATCTACTAAGCTATTTAACTGCCCATTTTCTATAGTGTTTAGACCTCGCTCTAAAACTGAATTAACTACGGATTGCTGGTCCTTATTCAAAATATTTTTCTGACTGGTGCATCAGGATAGCCTGACGCGGCAATCGTAGCCGAACCCGTTTTTTCCTAGTGCATCAATAACTTAAAGAGCGAATTTCGGG
>JAHRVB010000263.1 GCA_019090895.1 Kangiellaceae bacterium | reverse complement strand
TTCTAATGATAACTCTGAAAAATCCCACGACGTTGACTGCTCTTCTGTGTCGGGAATATAGTCCGCTTGATGAGAAAAAACACTGCGAAGTTTCTGACGATCTTTAACAATGAATGCGCCTGTACCATAGGGTAGAAATAGCCCTTTATGAGGATCGAGAGTGATTGAGTCAGCCAGTTCAATTCCTTTGAGTTTTCGTTTTCCACCTTCCAACAGAGAAAAGAACCCACCATACGCAGCGTCTACGTGATACCAGGCAGCAAATCGTTTACATAACTTAGCCACTTCAATTAAAGGGTCGATCGTCCCAGTATTAGTACTACCTGCGGTTGCCACAACCATCATTGGTTTGAGTCCGCTATTCACATCGGTTTCCATTTGATTGGTTAGTTCAGTGACATCCAAACGAAACTGTTTATCAACAGAGACCTCTCTAATGTTCGATTTTGATATGCCCGCCGCTTGTAATGCCTTCCACATGGAATGGTGAACAAAACCACTGGCGTACACCACTCCATTGGAAAAATCATCGCCCATCACCAAAGTCCGAGCACAGATTGCAGCTGTTAGATTGGCGATAGAACCACCCGACGTTAATGTCCCGCCAGCTGACGGTGAATAACCGACCATTTGGCAAAACCATTTGAGGGTATCTGTTTCAATTTGACTCAATAAAGGCGCTGTCGCATCAATACCAACATAACGGTTAGTGACTTTTGCTATTAGTTCCGCAATTGCAGTGTGAACAATACCGCCACCGGGTATATAAGCCATAAAGCCGGGATGCGCGGTAGGGAGTGCATTCACCACACGATGGTCAAACAAATCGTCGAGTATCGACTCAAGAGTGGTTGTTGTTTCAGGCAAAGGCTCAGCAGAATTCTGTGCGAGTTTACGACTGGCTTCCATATCATAAGTGGATGGCTGCTCAATATTCTCTAGAAATTCGACCAGTCGCTTTGAGACAAGCTCAAACATTCCTTTAACGTCATCGGGCTTGGGCTCTAAGGAGTCGTTCACAGTAGTTCTCTTATTATCATGTTTTGCGGATATAACATGTTTTGAGGATATAAGTTGCCAACTAATATACCACTGATAATAGGGCTAAGTCATTCTTCTGCGAATAGGACGCTTCTGCTGATAATGTGTTGAATTTGAATTGAATTAATCACTGTGTAAATTCAATAAAGGCATATCAAAAGCAAAGAATAGAATGAACCGATTTTCGGTCTGATGAGTCGTATTATTACTATCAGATGGAACACCGTTCGTTATTGCACTAGACGCTGTCAAAGACCTACCCTTTTGATAACCTAAACCTAACGTCAACGGATAGTCCTTAAGACCTAGAGCGAATGTTAATGATGGCGCAACAATTTCATCCAGTTCAAAATCCTTTTCAATGTCATTCAACTTCAAATTAATCGGGTGACCAAAATCCACTGGCGAAACCATAATTGATGCCGAACGAATATTGCCATTTAACCAATCGACGCCTCTAGTATATTCGAGGCCTATTGGCGCAAAAAGACCATTATTCGTTTTTACCGCTTGTTGTTCTTCATTTAAATTGTAGGCCAGTCCCAAATAAGAAGTGATCATAAAATGATTACCCTCTTTGCGCTTTTCGAAAAAGCTGACCGATGGCAGGGTATAATTTTTTAATATTGATTTAACTTCACTGGCAGAATTGGCATCGGCGATACTGGCAAAAAATAGAATATGACGAGTCAACCTGTCGAAGTTTCCAACCTCTCGTTGAATAGCCTCTTTTTCATCGATGAGTTGTTGGTTACTTTCATCTTGTGCAATTCTTTCAATGATCGATTTTAGTTGTTGCTCATGCTGTAGTTTGATTTTTTTCAATGCTTTAAACACTTGGCTGGTGATATCCTCACTGGCACTCGGTAGCGTCGCGGCGAGCTCTTTAATCGCTTTTATCTTAGCGAGTAGCTCCGCGTCGATTCGACTGTCGCCGCCATCACCAGTATTAACGATGTCAGTAATTGCGGCAATCGTTGTTTGTTTGTCGGTACATTGTGATTGCGGTATTTTAAGCTTTTGGCACACAGCATCCCGAATAGCATTGTTGATCAACTTCTCTCGGTTATTGCGGATGGTATCGACGGTAGTTTTAATAATATTAATTTTTTCAACGAGTTGCGGGTCAACAAGTCGATTTAACCGATGATTCACATAGGCATTAATAGTCGTTGGTCCATCGACACAGCTAGCCGGCGGTAACCCTAAGTGCTCACAAACACCTTGCCAACTCATATTGCCTTGAGATTTTAGCCGTAGATCTTCTGCATTCGTTTGGAGATGTTCGACCCAGCGTTGAATATTTTTATTCAGACGTCTCAGTGAATCGAATTCGTCTTTAAATTGCTGCATGGTTACTCGAGGCGCGGGGCATAACTGTTGATAACGTCGAAACTTATTTAAATCGACTACCACTTGTCCCAAGCCGTCAGTAAATCCATTTAAGCGCTCTTTCAACCCTGAATCGAGGCTTGGATCAACGTGATTTAAATCATAGCGATGACCATTCACTTGAAGTTGAAATAGATTGAGAAAGTCTAAAGCGGATGATGCAATTTTTTCGGATTGTTCACTCACTTTCAACGTCGATTCAATTTCCACAGCCAATGAACGAATGGTTAAGAATTCTAAGTCCGTCTGAATCGATTCTTTCCACAAGTCTTTTGACGTTAATAACCGCTTTAGACTCGAGTCACCACCGATGGTTAAATTATCAAAGGTTTCAGGAAAATAACAACTCAGCGCTTTATTGCCTTGAATTTTCCGTTGAAATATATAGAGATAATTATCGTTGGCTCGCTCAATCAAAAAGTCAGCGACACCACTAATCCGTTCTGACGTTTTGTCATTTGCCATTAACGATGTGCTAGGAGAAATAAGCACTAAAGTGACAAACAAATAAAAATAGTGTTTGATTCTTAAGCCCAGATTAGTGATTGGATGAAAAAATGTAATTGTTCTTAGTGTGGAACTGAATCCATCGTCGGATGCTGCCATTAAGAAATTCCCTAATACTTACAGTTCATTTAAACCGTTCAGTTCTTTCAAACCGCTGAGTTATTTTGAGTGATTTTATTTTATATCATTGGGCGATATAATAATTATTATTGTTAGCAGAGCTTACGATAGCTTACGTTCCCTTGATTAAGACAATTATTAGAAATGAGATCTCTTCTTCTTCTATCATATTCTTCGCAGTGTTGACTATTACTCCCCATCCCACTTTTGTCGATCACCGCTTCCAACTTGCCTAACCTTGAGAC
>JAHRVB010000262.1 GCA_019090895.1 Kangiellaceae bacterium | reverse complement strand
ATCTTACCAGTAAGCTTCAAAATTCGCTCTGTGGTCGTGGTTTTACCAGCGTCTACATGGGCAAATATACCTATATTTCTGTATTTGCTTAAATCAGTCATTTTCTTACTCTAGTTTGATGTTAAATTCGGAATAAATTCTAACGAAATTTCGGCCGCTACTGCGAAAGGCGCGCATTATACACCAGATATAAGTTGAGGTGTACTGGCATTTTGAATAAAAAGTAAACAATTCAGTGAATTGCGTTGAGTGGGTTAGGGCTGCCTGATAAATTAGCATTGATTCGTCCGTGTCACTCAATGTAATTGTAGTATTAACCAACCGAATACGCGCGTTAATTAGTCGTTTTGTTGTTCTGACATTATGTTCCTAAATCGATGGATTTGTCTTCGTTGTTTTTTGTCGGGTTTTCCTTGAGTGGAAGGGGCTGATAACTTACGTAAGTTTGCGATTTCTTGCCTCATTTGAATGCTTCTATCTGTTTCTTGATAGAGTGTTTGGGCGATGGTCGCTGATTGACGGCGATTGGACAGGTTGACGACCTTGATAGTTTTCTCATCAAATCCTTGCCTTAATTTAACTTCGTCTCCGATTTGAATCAATTTGCTAGGTTTTGGTTTGGTTCCTTCGTAATGTACCTTTCCACCTTCGATAGCGGCTTTGGCTATTGCTCTGGTTTTATAGAAACGACAAGCCCATAGCCACTTATCCAAGCGAACAGAGATGGTTTCGGTGGTGGTTGAAATGGAATTTTGTTTAGATTTCATGGTCGGAAGATTAACATTTCTCGAATAGAATGATCAATTTCAGAATAATTGCGTATTAGTTCTATCAAATAGTCTAGTTCAGCTAACCCTATTAACAGCTAACCCACGTTTAAATGGCATGAATGTCGGTTGGTTTGTCTTTGATTGCTGGATTATTAACCAATTTATTGGGGAATCACTCGGCCAGTGAATTTTTACCCAATTAACCGGTTAATAATATGATGCATTTCCGGTAGACTAGTCCGGTTTAATTCACTAATAACCGACACTGTACACTTAACGATACATTGATGTGGTAATAATCCATCTTGAATTGGATGAGTAATGAGTAAATATTTTAGATTGGATGATATGAGATTATCAATGAACAACATATTAGGATGGAGTAAGAACTACGTAAACTGGCTACCGACCATTCAATGGGGCGGCTGGCTATTGATAACCTTTTTAGCGGCCAAACTCTTTTGGACCTTATTTATACATTTTACTTCAGCCGATATTTCAAACCAAAAAGCCTCTATTAGCCAATTGACTTCTCAAGCTAAATCTGGCCAAACAGTTAATGTTAACAAGCTAGTACAGCGGCACTTATTTGGTAGTCTCGACAGCCCGGTAGAGCAACCTAAGGAAGTAGTCAACGTCCCTATAACACGACTAAATTTGACCTTGCGGGGTACTTACGCTGCAAATAACAATGAAAAATCAAATTCTATTATTGAAGATGGCAAAGGCAAACAAGCCGTTTACTTTGTTGATGACAAACTAAAGGTATCGGGAACTGTCTATTTACGTCAGGTATATCGAGATAAGGTGATTCTTGAGACCAATGGAGTGAAAGAAGAATTGAGGTTAAAAGATTCTGTACCCGTACCAGTCAAGTCGAATCAGAAAACCCTGACTTCAAAAAAATCAACTAACAAGAGAGTGGATGATAAACGAAAAAATAAACAAATTACTAAATCACTTAACAAGTATCGGAAGCAGTTATCCGATGACCCTTTAAGTTTGATCGGACTTGTTAACTATCAACCGAAAACAGTTAATGGTGAAATGATCGGGATTCAAATCTCCCCCGGTAAAGATAAGAGGCTATTTACTCAGTTAGGTTTACGCAGAAGGGATATAATTACGTCGATAAACGGAACTTCTCTGTCTAACCCACAAGACGCGATGCAATTGCTGTCTGATTTACAAAATACTCAAGAATTTCAAGTTGAAATCAGCCGCGGTAACGAAACAATTAGTTTGCTATTAAATTTAGAAGCAAGCTCAAATGAAAAAACAGGAATTTAAATAATGTTATTAAACGCTCGTCAAATGGCATTTAGAAAAAATAACAATCAAGGATATTACTCAATGTTAAAGTTATTCACAAAATCCGTAGTGACGGTTGCGTTGAGTTTCTCGTTAATGATAACAAGTGTACAAGCGGATAAAGCAACACTGAACCAGAAAGAGACGGATATTGGTGTCTTCATCGAAATGGTTAGTCGATTAACGGGCAAAACATTTATTGTTGATCCAAGAGTTAGAAATAAAAAAATTACCGTCATCGCACAGCATGAAATGGATGAAGAAGAAATTTTTGCTCTGTTTCTTAGTGTTCTGAAAGTCCATCAGTTTTCAGCCGTGAAGACCGGTAAAATTTATAAAATAGAACAATTACAAACAGCCAAGCAAGACTCAGTTGAAGTGTACTCTGAAGGTGAAAAATATTCTGGAGATCAATTAGTTACTCGAGTTATCAAAGTGGATAATGTAGATGTTGGCTTGTTAGTTCCTTTATTAAGGACACTAATTCCCCAGCAAGGTCATATGGCGCAGTATAAGCCTACCAATGTGATCGTTATTCATGATTCTGCGGCCAATCTAGAAAGAATTGTACAAATCATTCGTAAAATTGATAAAGAAAGCAATGAAGAGATAGAAGTGATTGAATTGCAACATGCATCAGCAACAGAAGTCGTACGAATACTAGAGAGCTTAGAAAAGCAAAGTGGCTCTTCTAAAAAAGCGGAAGCTAACAAACCAAAATTTGTTGCCGATGAGAGAACCAATAGCATTTTATTGAGTGCAGAGAGAAAAGCATCATTAAGATTAAGAGCCCTAATTGCACAGTTAGATTCTCCGCAAAAAAATTCAGGAAATACAAAAGTTCGCCATCTAAAGTATGCGAAAGCTGAAGAGCTAGCAACCCTTTTAGAAGGTGTTGCTGATTCTTTAGAAACTAAAGAAGGAAAAAAGGCCACTACTTCCAGCCGGAGAGGGACCGATAAATCGTATTCGATAAAGGCTCATGCTGAAACTAACTCACTAGTGATTACAGCACCACCTGATATCATGAAATCATTTGACTCAGTGATTAACCAGTTAGATATTCGTAGACAGCAAGTTCATGTCGAAGCAATTATTGTTGAAATTTCTGAAGCGTTGAATAAAGAGTTAGGCGTGCAATGGATTTCTGATAAAGGGATCATTAATTACTCTAACACGTCACCGAGCATTACTAGTTTGGCAGCGGGTGTTCTTGCATACAATGGTCAGTCGACAGGTTCGACTGTGACAACTACTGCTGCTGACGGCACGATTACAACGACCGCTCCTAGCGATAACGGTGATAATGGAGCAGCTATTGGACAAGTGATTTCAGGACTTACTGGCGCATTGTTTGGTTTTACTGATGGCGATTCATGGGCTGGTTTGTTAAAAATATTATCGACGGATACGGAGTCAAACGTTCTATCAACACCGAGCTTAACTACACTTGATAATGAAGAAGCGACCATAAGTATTGGCCAGGAAATTCCTGTGATAACCGGCTCTCAGCTCGGCAGTGGTAACGCGAATCCATTTCAATCGGTAAACCGATTGGACGTTGGTATAAAACTAAAAATTACACCGCAAATCAATGAAGGTGATGCGGTTGTTCTAACTATCGAGCAAGAAGTTTCTGGAATTGCTGGTGCAACAGCTGTGGATGTTATCACTAACAAACGACAAATTAATACCACGGTTTTAGTCAACAGTGGTCAGACAATTGTGCTTGGTGGCTTGATTGATAATGACGTTCAAGAAAGTGAGCAAAAGATTCCAATTCTAGGTGATATTCCGTGGTTAGGTAGACTCTTTTCTTCAACCGGAACAAGTAAACGTAAAACCAATCTTATGGTCTTTATTAGGCCCACTATTATTTCTGGAAATGATATGGCTAATAGTATCAGTTCGCGAAAATATAACTATATGAGAGCTTTGCAGCAAGATAAAAAGATGCGGGGGATTTCACTCATGCCATCGACAGATGCTGAAGTATTGCCAGAGTGGGACACATCGCTGGCTTTACCTCCATCTTATGAAGAGTCGGTTAAGCAAGCAACTGATCTTGAAGCCGTTCAGAGTTCAGAGAATTAAACCATGGCTGTGAGCGAATTTATAACAAAGGGTGAAGGCGGCAATAATCAACAATCGGTTAAGCCTGTAGGGGCGGTTGATGAAGATGAAATCAAAGAAGTCCGTTTACCTTTTTCTTTTGCAAAAAGACAAGGAATCGTATTTAAGCCTAAAGAGAACGATGAATCATTTGTTCATGCGATAGTTAAAGCAGCGGTGACTGTATTCGCATTGTCAGAAGCTCGACGTTTCTCTAATTACCCCTTGAAATTTGAAGAGGTTGGTGATGAAGATTTCGAATTTACTTTAGGGCAGGTTTATCAAGATAATGCCGGCGAGGCAATGGCTGCGATGGAGGATATTGGTGACGATCTCGATCTGTTTAAATTAGCGGACGAGCTTCCAGAAACTGAAGATTTATTGGAAGCGGATGATGACGCCCCGATTATTAAATTAATCAATGCGTTGTTAACAGAAGCCATTAAGGAAAACGCATCCGACATCCACGTCGAAACGTTTGAAAATGATCTTAAAGTAAGATTTCGTGTCGATGGTGTCTTACGTGAAGTTTTAAGTCCAGGAAAAAAACTAGCACCATTACTTGTATCAAGAATCAAAGTGATGGCTAAGCTCGATATCGCAGAAAAACGAGTTCCTCAAGATGGGCGAATCGCTCTAAAAATAGCTAACCGTGGTGTTGACGTGCGAGTGTCGACTATTCCGTCGAGTCACGGGGAAAGAGTCGTGATGAGATTGTTAGACAAACAAGCCGGACGATTAGATTTTTCCCATTTGGGTATGCCTGAAAACTTAATGGCGGAAATGGATAAGCTATTACATAAACCGCATGGCATTATTTTGGTGACAGGGCCAACTGGTTCGGGTAAAACCACGACCCTTTATGCTGGACTCACGCTGCTCAACGATTCATCAAGAAATATTCTCACCGTCGAAGACCCCATTGAATACCTTCTCAATGGCATTGGACAAACTCAGGTAAATAGCAAAGTTGATATGACGTTTGCCCGCGGGTTAAGGGCAATTCTCAGACAAGATCCCGATGTAGTAATGGTGGGAGAAATTCGTGACTTAGAAACTGCCGAAATAGCAGTTCAAGCAAGTTTAACGGGCCACTTGGTACTTTCTACGCTGCATACTAATACAGCCTCTGGCGCAGTAACACGGCTACATGATATGGGGATCGAACCCTTTCTTCTTTCGTCGAGTTTACTCGGTGTGTTGGCACAACGGCTTGTTAGAACCCTTTGTCCTGATTGCAAAGAATCGGCCGCTGCTAATGAAAAGGAATGTGAGTTGATGGGGTTTGATTTTGCACACACGCCGACTATCTATCACGCTGTTGGTTGCCCTGAGTGTAATCATTCTGGCTACAAAGGACGGCAGGGTATATTCGAACTAGTGGTTATCGATGAAGAGACTCGAAGTATGATCCACAAGGGGGCCGGTGAGTTAGAAATCGAGAAGCACGCCAGAAATAAAGGGTTTAGTATTCGAGAAGATGGCAAGCGTCGAGTGTTGGAAGGAATTACAACGGTAGAAGAAGTGCTTCGAGTGACTAGAGAAGACTAATGGCTGCTTTTGAATATACTGCGCTAGATATAGCAGGAAAACAAACAAAAGGCATACTCGAAGGGGATACTCCGCGCCAAGTAAGACAGTTGTTGCGAGAGAAGAAGCTAATTCCAATAGACGTTGAGGGAGTTAATAAATCAGCCAAGCAAAAAAACGCTAGTTCGAAAGGTACTTTCTTTCAACATAAAATTAGCGCTGCCGATTTAGCGTTGATTACTCGCCAAATAGCAACCTTAGTAAAAGCCGCGATTCCAGTGGAGGAGTCTATCAAAGCGGTTGCTGAGCAATGTGAAAAAAGTAAACAGCAATCCATGTTGCTTGGTATTCGATCGAGAGTTGTCGAAGGACATACTCTGGCGGATGCGTTAACTGAACATCCTAAAATCTTTTCAGAATTATACTGTTCAATGGTTGCGGCTGGCGAAAAGTCGGGTCATTTAGAACTGGTTCTAGAACGTTTAGCTGATTATACCGAGTCTCGCCAAGCCATCTCTCAAAAAATAACGGGCGCTTTAGTTTATCCAGTGATTTTGTCAGTTGTGAGTATCGGCATTGTTAGCTTTTTATTGGGATACGTGGTTCCCCAAATCACAGCTAGTTTTGTACAGTCAGGACAAGAACTCCCTTGGCTTACCCAAGCGTTATTGTCGATGAGTGAGTACATTCAATCATGGGGAGTTCTAACAGTCATTGTTATTGTACTCTCAATATCGGGATTCAAATATTTATTGAAGAAACCCAAAATGCGAATGTCATGGGATAAGTGGAAAATTAAAGCTTGGATCATTGGCAAGGTTATTCGCGGTCTCAATGCTGCGAGATTTGCTCGAACGTTGGCAATATTAAATGCCAGTAGTGTACCGCTTTTGGAAGGATTAAAAATAGCCGGTGATGTGATGACAAATGTGGCGTTAAAAGAAGCTGTCCGAGAAGCGGCATTGAGGGTGAGTGAAGGTTCCGGTCTAAAAGTTTCATTACAGCAATGCGGTTATTTTCCACCAATGATGTTGCACATGATTGCTAGTGGAGAGAATTCAGGGGAATTGGAACAGATGCTGGATCGAGCAGCAGACAATCAAGAAACCCAGTTTAACAATTTAGTAAGTGTGATGATGGATATGATCGGCCCAGTTATGATTTTAATCATGGGTGGTTTTGTCTTTACTATTGTACTGGCAATCATGTTGCCAGTCTTTGAGCTAACAAATACTTTAACATAGTGATTTATTGACAAAGGTACTGCCTAAGTCGAAATCGAAAACAAGATTTAACAGAGGTTTAAAAATGAAAAAACAAGCAGGTTTTTCTTTATTAGAAATACTCGTAGCGATGGCAATTATGGCGATTCTAGGTGGCGTTATGGTGATAAAATTCGCGGGTAAAACCCAAGAAGCCAATCTAATTAAAATAAAAACTGACATAAAGGCTTTAGAGTCAGCGCTCATTCAATACAGTTCCGATAACTTCATGTATCCGACAACTGAGCAGGGATTGCAAGCGCTAGAAACTAAGCCCACCAGTCGGCCGGAGCCTTCTCAATACGCCAGAAATGGGTATATCAATCTAGTTGTTGATCCTTGGGGTAATGAATATCAATATTCTTATCCCGGTGAATTCGGAGAATACGATATTTATTCTCTTGGTGCTGATGGAGAAGAAGGCGGCGAAGGAATGGCTGTGGATATCGGTAATTGGAACGCTGATGAAGTACTGAGAGCCTTTAAAACTGGCGAACAGTAATTGCGCCGTCTAGTTTCAGGATTTAGCTTATTAGAGATATTAATCGCAATGGCGATAATGGCTTTAATGGTATTGGTCGCATTTCCAAACTTAACTAGAAGTTCTGATAAATTAGCGAAACAAGAAATTGAACGCTTAGTCGCAGCAATAGAAATGGTCAGAGACCGAGCGATTATTCAAAACAAAGAGTTTGGACTTAATATCGATGAAGACGGTTACCAGTTTTTGACTCTTGATGAGTCTGATGAAGACTCGCCGTCACGATGGCGTGCAATTGAGGATATACCTAGACTAGCGGAGCACGAATTTCCAGAGGGCCTTGAGATTAATTTGACCATTGACGGTGAAAATGTATTTTCGTCTTCGCAAGAAGAAGTCGAAATTTTCGAACAAGAAGTGGATATTTTTGAAGACGAAGATGAAGAAAAAAAAGTCGAACCGCCTCAGATTTATTTTCTTTCGACAGGTGAACAAAACCAATTCTCAATCGGAATTGCTGTGGTTGACTTTTCTAGGCCGGATTCTGAGCAAAGTAATTTCTTTAGAGTACGTGGGTTTCTAACGGGTAACTTAAAATTTGAAGGCCCTATTGAAGGAAACCTATTTCAAGATCTCGATCGAGAATTCCAGCAGCAATAACTGACAACATAAACGAGACATTGAGCTAAATAGAATGCAACTAACCAGGTCAAAAAAATCTAAAGCTTTCACTTTGTTAGAAGTGTTGGTTGCGATGGCTATTTTTGGTTATGCCGCAGTCAGTTTAATTTCAAATATGTCGCAGTACCAGCGAATGCAACTCACTGCGACACAGCGAACCGTCGCCCATTGGGTTGCTATGAATCAAATGGCTGAGTCGCGGCTAGAAAAAGAGTGGCCAAATGTCGGTGTGACACGAGGCACCGCTGACATGGTAGGTAAAACTTGGTATTGGAAACGCTCTGTCAGCAAAACAACTGAAAAAGAACTCAGACAAGTAGAAATAGAAATACGACTTGAACAAAACGATGAATTGGCAACGACACGTTTTGTCGGATTTATTGCCAATAAAGCGATAAAGAAAACATGATTAATTTTCACTCTAATCGACAGAGTGGATTCACTCTATTAGAGATTGTGGTGGCTATGGCTATTGCTGCGCTGATTGGTGTCGGAGCGATGAGAGTGCTCGACAGCGCTACATTAACCCATAAGAATATTCAGAAAACGGGTACTCGTTACAATGACATAGAGCGAGCATTACTGTTTCTTTCCAATGATTTACAGCAATTGGCGCCTCGGCAATTTAGAGATGAGTTTGGCGACAAAAAAGATAACTTATTTAGCGATGATTCGGCCGGTAAAACATTTTTGAGCTTTACGCGATTAGGGCGCCGTAACCCTGCAAAACTAGCACGCTCGAATCTAGAAAAATTAGTTTATATGTTAGAAGATAGTTCACTCCAGAGGATTAGTTACCTTTACCCTGATGGCATGAATGTCGAACAGGGCTTGGCCAGAACTTTACTGGAAAATGTAGAATCATTTAAAATCGATTTCTTCGATGGCGAGGAGTGGAATGATTTTTGGCCAGTTGAAAACGGCGGTGATGAGACGGACTCAAGTGCTAACAGTAAATTGCCGGTTGCAATTAAAATATCGCTAGAATTAGAGGATCTCGGACTGATCGAACGACTCTTTGTCATTTCCGATAAAAGGAAGGACAGCGATGGTTGATAAAAAAAATTGTCAGTCAAAGGGAAGTAATAGAAGCCGCGCTACCAAATTAGGAATGCTGGAAAAACAGCGTGGTACTGTGCTTATAACGGTACTGCTAGTTGTTGCATTCGTAGTACTGCTAGTTGTGCAAGTTAACAAAACCGTCAACTATCAGGCGAGTCTCAATCGGAATTTAATTCATCGCGATCAAGCTTATTCTTACCTTATTGGAATGGAGGAATTGGCAAAAATTTATATGAAGAAAGCATTTGATGCTGAAACTCAGGATAATGTACATTTGGGTCAAGCGTGGGCACAAGAAGATATTACCTTCCCCATTGATGGTGGCGCAATGGTAGCGACTATTCGAGATATGCAGAGCTGTTTTAACTTGAACTCAATTGCGTACATCGATACCACTTCAGTAAATACTCCTTCAACTGGGAGCGGTACGCCGGTGGTTGCACAGCCAAATCCTAGCACTAAAGCGAATAATAGCGCACAAGGTTCTAAGACCGATGGAGAAAAGATACTTACCACTTTACTGGATAAAATACTCGACAATACAGAAGTTCAACCAGCAGCGATGGTTGCAGGAGTTAAAGATTGGATTGACACTGATTTTAAGCCCAGTGGACCCGATGGTGTCGAAGATTTATATTATCAAGGATTAGAAGTTCCGTACTTACCGCCTAACGGTCCAATTGCTCATCCCAGTGAATTAAGAACTGTGAGATATTTTAATAAAGAAAGTTATGACAAAATGCGGCCGTACGTGTGTGTGTTGCCGGATGACAAAGAAGTCACTATTAACGTCAATACCATTCCGCAGGATAAATCAGAATTATTGTATGCTGCTTTAGGTGGGAAAATACCGCAAAGCGAAGTGAATCACCTCATTTCTGAACGACCAGAGAAAGGCTATGATATGCAGACGTTTTGGGAGAGTATTAGTGATGCAGCTAAAGTCAGTAAGGGACTTAAAAGTCGATTAACGGATACCAGTCGATATTTCCAAATGGATGCGAAAGCAGAAATTAATCGAACCAGAGTGTATTTAAAAACACTTTTTGTAAAAGAGGATAACAACCAGTTTAAAGTTGTTTCCCGATATTTTGGAAAAGAATAATGAGTAAATTGACCATATTTTGGGGCGACAGGAATGACCTTAACTTTCGCTGGCACATTTCTGAACCGGAAAAAGTGGATACTTTACAACAACCAGTTCATCATCTGGAAAGTAAAGAAATTCTGAAAGCTGATCTTTCTTGCATGGCGGACATGGCCGCTAACAGCAAAGTCACTTTGGTAATCTCATGCAAAAATGTCATCAGTGCTAACCTTGAAGTGCCCAACAAAGCGCAGAAACTGCTTCGCAAAGCGATTCCCTATATGATAGAGGATGATATTGCTTCTTCTGTTGATGATTTATTTTTTGCTCTCTCAGACAAACGAGAAAATGACAAACTTGCGGTGAGAGCCGTTGACAAGGACTACTTAGAAAGCCTCATAGCGGAATTCAAGTCTGCAGAACTAAAATTAGTCCGTATTATTTCCGACTTAGATTTATTAGTGAAACCCGATGAAGGAATGCAATTAGCAATCGATAGCGACACTTGCATGCTTGTACAACTCGACGGGACTCGTTGGTATTGTCATCGAGATGATTTTCACTGGCTCATTCAAAAGGAACTGGCGCAATTAAGTTCTGAAGACGAAATGCCCGTCGCTATACCGCTCGAAGTAATTACAGAAACTGAAGCCAATGAGTTCATTCGAAGCTTGCCAGTTGGTCGATTTTCCCTTCAACTTTCCGTTGTCGATTGTTTAAACGATTACCTAGTTGAGCAAAGCGCAGAAGCGATTAACTTACTTCAATCGGAGTATGAGCCTAAAAAAGAAAGTTCAAAATTGACTGCTTTCTTAACAAAAGTGGCGACTCTTGCTGGTGTCGTCTTATTGGCTCATCTCGTTTATCAAGGTGTCAACATATATACTTTGAGTGAAACTAAGGACCAACTAGAGAAACGAAAAATTACTTTATTTAAACAAGCATTTCCGGGAAATAAAAATTTGCGAAAACCCGAGAAGGATATGCGTATTTATATGAAATCCCTCGGAGGTTCGGGCGGTGGTGGCTTTCTCAATTTGGTCAGCTCGAGTAGTGAAGCAATAACTGACTTAACCAAAATATATCCTACTAATCTTAACTATGATCAGGCAAAAAACGAATTGAGAATGGATGTCATTGCATCAGACCTTGTGGTTCTCGACCAATATGCTGATGCTCTTCGTAAGACAGGTCATCAAGTTGAAAAATCATCGGAGACACAGCGTGGCGATGGATATTCTAGCCGATTAATCATTAGTCGTTAACTGTTTTAGATTTTGAAATTTTATTCACGCGAATAGTGTAGAACTAAGTAAAAAATACAGCAAGGTGAGATATGGAACAAATTAAAGCATGGTTTGGCGGGCTTGATGAAAGAGACCAAAAGGTCACTGTTGGTGTGGCAATTATTGTAGGGCTAGCGCTGGTATATTTGATCATTTTGAGCCCGATAAATGAATCGGTCGAAAAGTTAGAAACGGAAGTGGCAGCAAAGCAAAAAACAGTCGATTGGATGGAAAAGCAAGTGCCTGTAATAGTCGCCAGTAAAGGCGGCAGAAAAGGAACGGTAAGCAATTTACAATTAGCTGCAGTGGTTAATAATACAACTTCAAAGTACGATTTACCTGTTTCGCGAAGAGACAGTAAAAGTCCCAATGAAATGCAAGTGTGGTTTGATAATGTGCCCTTTGATTCGTTTCTACGTTGGGTTTCAGAAATAAAACAAAAACATGGCGTTACAGTCGTTTCCTTAAACGTTAGAAGTCAAGATAGAAATGGCGTCACCAGCATTAATGTCAAACTATTAAAGTAATGGTCTATTTTGATTAAATAACTAATTATCCATCGATAGAATTGAGTTCGAATTAAGGAACATCATGAAAAAAAAAGTCTTAGTATCAATTTTACTATTTGTTGTCTTCATCATTGTGATAGCACCTGCTAAATTGGTCAAAAATATGCTTCCGAAAAATAGCCCGGCAGTCTTAGGGACTATGAGCGGAACGGTGTGGAGTGGTTACGTCAGCTCGGCTAGTTTACACGGGTGGAACGTACAAGATATAAATTATCAATTAGATTTTTTGCCACTTATAACTGGTAGCCTCAGCGGAGAAGTTGAAATATCAAAGGGCGATCTTGAAGGAACTTTTGAATTTGTTACTACTGGTACAGAAGACGTTGAACTTTCGCAAGCTAATCTAGAGATGGCCGCACAACGATTAGAAAATTTTATGCCATTCCCTGGGATCAAAATTAATGGTGTTTTATCGACCACTGACTTTTCTGCATCCATTGAGAGCCAAAAGATTCTTTCTATGGCCGGAGCGACCGCTTGGAAAGACGCAGTTGTGACCGTTAGAAACAAAGATTGGTCACTCGGATTACTGGTCATCGACTGGACATTTAATGAAGAAAGCCAGTTGATTAAAGGGAAGTTTAGAAAAACACAGAATTTATTGGATATCGCTGGCACGATCGAATTACAACCTTCTGGGCAGCTCGAATTTAAAGGCAGCGTTTCTGAACGTATTGATAAAAGTATCTATTCAGCGCTGATGTTATTTGCCGATGGGAAAAGTGCTAATGGTCGCTTACCGATCAAATTTCGAAAGAAAATCCAATAGTTGCCAAGACTTTAGTCTTGGGAAAATAGTCCAGTAGCCCCTAACAGTTGTAAATTGAATGACTAATACTCTGCCAAAAATCTCCCTCCCTTGGGATGAAATCGATACCGTTTTACTTGATATGGATGGCACTTTGTTGGATCTCCATTTTGATAATTACTTCTGGTTAGAATATTTACCCCGCTTCCTAGCCAATAAGAATCAACGGTTGTTAGACGAGTGTCGAGTAGATTTGCAGCAACAGTCAGAAGAGGTGAAAGGCAGTTTGAACTGGTATTGTTTAGACTATTGGTCTGAATTGCTTTCCATCGATATTCCAAAACTTAAGTTACAAGTGAGTCACAAAATAGCCTTTAGACCACAAGCCATCGAATTTTTGCAAAGTTTGAAACGTCGTAAGAAACAAATCGTTTTAGCGACTAATGCCCATCCAAAAGCACTAGAACTAAAGTTAATTCGCGCTGATTTTAGACGCTTTTTTTCTGTCATGTCGAGTTCGCACGAGATAGGATTTCCAAAAGAACAAGCTAAATACTGGCCCTTGTTGATGGAGCAGTATGGGTTTCAGCCACAACGTTGTTTGTTTATCGATGATAGTTTCAGTGTACTGAAGGCGGCGGAAAATGCCGGTATTGGATTTATCCTGGCCATTGAGCAACCAGATTCAACTAAAAGTTCGATTGATTGTTCGCCATTCACTGGAATTAGTAATTTTAGTCAGTTAATCTAGGATTAACCAAAGTTAAGCTTAAGTCGCGAGCGTAAAACGATCTTGACGTTAAGACATCGAAATGAATTTTATTATGAATAAAAAATCAAAAAAATTATCGAAGCCAAGTATTGTTCGCAGGCAAAATATTGCAAAGACAAGATTGTTTAATATCGAAGAAATTGACCTCGAATTTGATAATGGTGAAAAGAGAACCTATGAGCGATTAGTTGCTGGTCCCAATGGCGCGGTAATGATCGTGCCAATTCTCGAAAACAATAATTTGCTGTTAATTCGTGAATATTCCGCTGGAACCGATAATTACCAGTTGGCCTTCCCCAAAGGGCTGATGGAAATCGGAGAGTCAGTCGAAGAAGCCGCTAATCGAGAATTGAAAGAAGAGATTGGATATGGAGCAAAGCGTTTTTTAGCAATGAAACAAATGACGTTGGCTCCAGGTTATCTTACCCATAAAATGAATTTAGTATTGGCGGAAGATCTCTTTCCAGAATCCTTAGTTGGTGACGAGCCTGAACCATTGGAAATTGTCCAGTGGCCAATTGACGATATCGATGGAATATTAAAGCAGGATGATTTTACTGAGGCGCGTTCTATAGCTGCACTGCTTTTGGCTAAGAAAATAATAGAAAATAGAAACTAACGTAGAACGAAACGTTCCATTTGTAACTTGCAGAAAATTGAAAGGGCAATATGCAACAACTACTAGATGATGTAATCGAAATCGCTAAATTGGCCGGTAAGAAAATTCTAGAAATTTATAATACCAATGATTTTGATATTCAAATAAAGGACGATGATTCACCGCTCACTCGGGCAGATTTAGCAGCCCATCATTGCATCGTCGATTTCTTAGAACAGAAGTACCCAGAGATACCCTGTTTGTCAGAGGAAAGCACGGGAATAACTTTTGCCGAGAGAAAAGACTGGAACGAATGTTTTATTATTGACCCACTCGATGGCACCAAAGAGTTTATCGCTCGAAACGGTGAGTTTACCGTTAACATTGCCCTGCAAAAAAATGGTAGGTCGGTACTGGGAGTCATCTACGTTCCGGTCGCGGATATCGTTTATTATGCCGCTGACGGTATAGGTGCCTTCAAGCAGGAGCAAAACGATAAAGCCACATCTATCAGGGTAAGAAAGTTACAAACACGGGACAATAGAAATCACTTTACAGTTGTAGCCAGTCGTCGTAATGGATTAGATAAAGTAGAGACGCTCTGCCAAAATTTTTCGAGTTATGATTTAACCAGTAGCGGCAGTTCACTCAAAATGTGTATGGTTGCGGAAGGTTCTGCGGATTTATACCCTCGTTTGGCTCTTACTTCGGAATGGGATACTGCTGCAGCGCAAGCGATTGTTGAGCAATCCGGCGGACGAATTGTCCAGTTGGATTTTTCAGAGATGACCTATAATCAAAAAGAGAACATTCTGAATCCCTATTTCCTAGTGTTAGGTGATCCAGAGGTTGATTGGCAGCAAGAATTAGTTATTCCGTCTGTAGAGTCGTTGTAGTTATTCTCGGAATAAATATTACTAGTTATTACTACCATTGAATAGAGTTTACAGAAGGAACTATTAATGAACCAAATATCTATTTTTAAATTAATTTGTCTATTATGCGTGGCATTCTTTTTTTCCACCAATCTAAACGCTGGAAATAAGATAGAAGTCAGTCTCGAACAAATAGTAGAAATGCGATCGGTTTCTTCTGCTAAAGTTTCGCCCAATGGCAAATACATAGCTCACACTCTGCTTGTACCTAGAAATGTTTATGTCGACAAAGGCGGCAAGTCCTATGTGGAACTTTACGTGTCCAATCCTCAAGGAGAAATGCGTCGTTTTATTTCCGGGAAAAAAAGATTGGGTAGTATTGCTTGGGGCCCTGATAGTCAATTTATTTATTTCATTGCGCAACGTGGGGAGAATAAATTTGCTAGTGTATACAAAATAGCGATTGATGGGGGAGAAGCGGAGTTAGTGGTAGAGGCTCTCAATGACATATCAGATTTTTCGATTAACCATGATTCGTCGGGATTAACTTATATAGCTAAACCTAAAAAGAAAACGGCAAAGGAAGAATTAGAGAAAAAGGGGTTTAAGGCAAATGTTTACGAAGAATCAAAGGAAAGAGCCTCAGCCTATTTCGTCAACTTAGTAGATCGAACAAAGCCTCACATGATGTTAGATTTGGACGAGCATATTCTGTCCATTGATTATCATCCAACAAAGAATCAATTATTGATGAGAACGGCCCCAACACCACATGTGGATGATAAATACGTGGCTTCTCAATATAGAATTGTGGAGCAAGATGGCCTCAAACGTATTGCATTTAAAACTGAAGGAAAGCTATCGTCGGCTGAATGGTCTCCAAACGGAAGATATGTTGCAATGATCGGTGCGGAGGACCGGCACGACCCAGCGTCTGGTCGACTGTTTGTCGCCGAATCAAAGTCGGGAGATATCGTTGAAGTTAATAAAGGCTATTCAGGCCATGTGCGTGATTTGCAATGGTTATCTGAGTATCAATTGGCTTTTCTTGGGCACATCGGTACTAAAAGTGAAGTGGCCGTAATCAATATTGATAGTGGTTCAATTAATCAGCACATTAAGCCGGGTGAGCAAGTGCTAACTGCCATTCATGCAGATAATAGTGGAAAATTCATAGTAGGTGTTGCTAGCAGTAGTAGCTACCCGAAAGAAGTGGTTAATATTTCGAACAAATCAGTCGTGAGAGTGAGTCACTCAAATAAATGGTTGGATTCTGTAGAACTGCCTAAACAAGAGACTATAAACTACATCGCTAGAGATGGCGTTAAACTTCAAGGTGTACTGATTTACCCCCAAGACTATTCTAAACGAAAAAAATACCCGCTAATCATGATGGTACATGGCGGCCCAGAAAGTCACGTCAGTGATGGTTGGTTGGACAAATATACCTATCCTATTAAATACGCAGCGTCTCAAGGATTTGCGGTTTTTTTACCAAACTATCGAGGAAGTACTGCGCGTGGTGTTGAGTTTTCTAAAATGGGTCAGGCGGATTATGCTGGTGCAGAATTTGATGATTTAGTTGATGCTATCACCCATTTGTCTAATATTGGTTTAGTGGATAAAAAGCGAGTCGGTATTACTGGTGGATCCTATGGTGGATATGCATCGGCATGGGCGGCAACCGCGCTTAGCGAACACTTTGCTGCAAGTGTGATGTTTGTGGGGATATCAAATCAGCTGTCCAAATTCGGAACTACTGACATTCCCAAAGAAATGCATAATGTCCACGCACGTAATTATCCTTGGGATAAATGGCAGTGGATGTTAGAACGAAGCCCTATTTATCATACGGACAAGGCAAACACACCGATACTTATTCTGCACGGCAAAAAAGATACTAGAGTGCATCCCAGTCAATCAATGGAGCTATATCGATACATTAAAACGCGGACCGATACACCGGCGAGACTTGTATTTTATCCCAATGAAGCCCACGGGAATAAAAAGTCAGCGGCGCAACTTGATTATTCAATGCGATTAATGCGCTGGATGGAGTTTTATTTGAAAGGAAAGAAAAAGGGTAAAAAAATGCCTCCATATGAGCTGGAGCATGTAGGATTTCCTGAGAAAATAGCAAAATAAAGTGGTGTATCACTCGCCTTTTGTACAAAACGGCAGGCTAACAAAAAGGGGCCTAAGGCCCCTTTTTGAGATATTGCTCTTAGTTATCGTTACCTCTTAAGTGCAAGGTCTAGAACTAATTCTAATAGTTCTAGAACAAGTCAGAACATGTCTCAGCTTCATCCTGCAGTTCTTTTTCAGAAGCTTTCATCTTTTCAGTGATGAATGCGCTGTTCTCAAGTCCTTGAACAATCGTCCACTCTCCGTCTTTGCAAGTCACAGGGTAAGAATAGATAAGACCTTCTTGAATGCCGTAAGAACCATCAGAGCAAACAGCCATAGATGCCCAATCGCCATCTTCTGTTCCTAAAACCCAAGTTCTAACATGGTCGATAACACCGTTAGCTGCAGACGCTGCTGATGAAGAGCCACGTGCTGCAATTACTTCTGCGCCTCGTTTAGCCACTTTAGGAATAAACTCTTCATTTGCCCAAGTTGCATCAACTAAGCTTGGTGCAGCTTCGCCACCGATAGTGGTGTGAGTGATATCGGGTACTTGAGTGGTAGAGTGATTACCCCAAATAGTCATTTTCTGAACCGTATTCATCGGTTTATCAGCTTTTTCTGCTAATTGATAAATTGCTCTGTTGTGGTCTAATCGCATCAATGCACTGATATTACGCGGGTTTAAGTTAGGTGCATTCTTCATCAATATGTATGCATTAGTATTTGCTGGATTACCAACAACACAGATCTTCATCTCAGGGCTGGCAACTTCATTGATAACTTTGCCGAGTGTACTAAAGATCTTGCCGTTATCTTTAAGAAGATCGGCTCTTTCCATTCCGGGTCCACGAGGTTTAGCGCCAACCATAAGGCCGTAGTCTGCACCTGTGAAGGCTACTTTCGCGTCGTCTGTGCAGATTACATCGTGCAATAAAGGAAATGCACAATCATTTAATTCCATTCTTACTGCTTCTAGAACTTTAAGTGCTGGTGTGATTTCCAATAATTGAAGAATTACCGGTTGGTCATTTCCTAACATCTCACCGGATGCAATACGATAAAGTAGTGAGTAGCAAATTTGGCCAGCGGCACCAGTGACTGTTACGCGAACAGGTTGTTTCATTTTCTTAATCCTCGATATTAAATAATCTAAAAAGGGTGTAAACAAAAAGAATAGCTAACTAGCGCGGATTTTACCATAAACTTACCAAACAGGGTCATTATCAAACTAAAGTCTTATAGTTTAATAACATATGTTCAAGGTCGTTTACACAAGCTAAGACGCTCTCTGAGCAAAGACACCATCCGCTAATTTCGACCAGAGAGATATTTTAACTTTGTTTGAGATAAGTTACTATTTCAGGCTACGTAACGATAATAGCAGCTCAATATTGATGAAAAGAGTTTTCTGGTTTAGGCGCTTGCATAAATGGCTCGCACTGGTGGCAGGCATACAAGTGAGCATTTGGGCGTTCAGCGGTCTATACATGACTGTTGTTGACCTGGATATAATACACGGTGACCATCTGGTCAAAAAGCAAGAATCATTACCAATCGACCCTCTCCTTTTAGTAACAATTTCTCCTGTGCTTATGGAATCAATCATTCCAGTGCAATCGATAGAACTTAAAAACTATTTCGGCAGTGCTGTGTATGAAATTCGAGCCCACAAAAAAAATAGGGTGATTGTTGATGCTTATACCGGAGAATTGAAAACCGAAGTGAACGAACAACAAGTCAGAGGGAATGTGGCAATGGTATACGCAGGGACAGCCGAAATTATCTCTATCGAGAAATTGAGGCTATACCCAGGGGAAATCGGTGGAAAAAAGCTACCAGTTTGGCGAGTTGTATTTGGCGACTCTGTGGCATCGACACTTTATTTTCATCACATCAGTGGAAAACTAATATCTAAGAGAACGCATCTTTGGCGAGTTTTCGATAAGCTATGGACTCTACATATCATGGATTATTTTCGCAGCAAGGGGCATCAAGGCTACTTGTTTCGGTTTTTTAGTATCAGTAGTTTGTTGTTAGCGATTTTCGGAAGTGGGTTACTATTTTACCGATTAAGAGGGGAGGTAAAGTAATGCGTATAGTTAGTCAATTAAAGCGACTACATAAATGGATAGCAATATTAATCGGTATTCAACTCCTTCTTTGGGTGGTGAGTGGAATCGTTTTTAGTTTTATTGAGCATCGTGAAGTTGGTGGAAACTTTATATTTAAAAATAATAAAAACGATCAAATCACAGACGCAGCAGACTTTTCTGGTGTATTAAAGCAATATCCCCAATCGACTCAGATAACTCAGATCACATTATTGAAAGAGAACTTTTTTAAAATAGAGCTAAGAGAACAAACTTTATTGCAGGAGACTGAAACAGGTAGGCTCGTTACTATTACCAAGGAGCTTGTCCGAGAGATTGCGATTAAAAGCTATGGCGGTAAAGGGCAACTTAAAGACATTGTTCTTGTCAATCAGCGAAGCGATGAAAATCGTGGAATGAAGTTGCCCGTATGGCAGGTGGTTTTTGAAGACTCTTACGGAACGCACTTGTATTTGTCATCGACTTCAGCAGAATATCAAGGGGTAAGAACAGACAGTTGGCGAATCTTTGACTTCTTTATGATGCTTCATTTTATGGACTACGGCGATCGGGGGAATTTTAATAACGGGTTGATTATCTTTTTTTCACTGGTGCTAGTGTTATTTTCAATCTCTGGCATGTTGCTGGTTACTTCGAGTTTTTCGCAGCGAGACTTCAGCCAATTATTATATCGTTTTATCGACAATCAACACGTCAAATTACGGATCTTAAATGTTGAAGGCAAGCTTCAAAAAATTAAGGTCAGTAAAGATACACGACTGCTGGAAGCATTAGAAAGCAACAACATCGAACTCCCTTCTGTCTGTGGAGGAGGGGGGATTTGTGGGACGTGTCGGATAAGAATCGTCAAAGGTCGAGCGTTATCAGCGGCGGCTCTCTCGGATCACGACCTTTTGGAAGAACAGGACCTAACTAAAGGTTATCGACTGGCATGCCAGCTTTCAGTGCACCATCCCATGGACATAGAGATTGAAAAAGAGTACTAACACCAACTAATAAAATTAGACGTTAATTTTTTGAACGGAGGGTGTTGAAATTCTATAAGAAGGTAATTGGTTACATTTTTGAACGGTAAGGTTGGCAAATTTTGATAGAACGATTTGAAAAATCTCATTTGACGGTGTATCTTAATACTTGAGCTACCTAACCAAGAACCAGTTAAACTCATGTTTCGCCGAATCCCTATAAGTTTCTTATATCTAATCCTGTTTTGCTTTGCTAGTCAAAGTTCGGCACAGGTATTGGCGGGCTGTGACATGTTAATGCAACCGCCTTCGCTCGTGAGTGAAGCCACGAATTTTACTTCTCCGCATGCTGAACATCGCATGATGCATGCTGATGGCTCAAACAATCAAGACAGTGACGCTGAAAGCTGTTGCGATTCTACTCAATGTTCGATGTCGAGTTGCTCTTATTCCGTCGTGTTAGGTCAACTACCCTCAGTTACCCAACGTTTAGATATCCAGAATTTTGCTCAATCAATAGTTCCGGTACCACATCGCACAACGAGTACTCTTTACCGCCCCCCCATTAGTTAGCCTCTTAGCATCGATCCATGCTTTTTTTGAGTTCAATGATAATTGCAGCAGTGATTACTTGGGCTAATTAAATGCGCTGGTATCTTCCGACAAAACTCTTAAATATTCGATCTGCAAATATTCGAGTTCTAATGAGTTGATTTTAAAGTAATCGTTTAGCACCTAATCGGTTATTAGAAAAGTGATTGTCAGAACATCGAAGAGCGCTGACTTACTAGGTTTAAACAAATGAATAAGAAAATCTCGAGGCTATTGCTTTTGCGAAAAAGCGTGGTCTTTATGACAGGTTTGTTGGGTTTTATTGCGGGCCATACAGTCGCCAGTGACGCCAAACGCAGCAATAATCAAGGGCCGCCTTTAAAAATGGGGCAGGCGGCATTCGAGCGAGAAACTTCAGGCGCTTTGGATTTGATGACCTTAGGATTTGTTGACGCAATTTCTAGAGCCAAGCATTTAGATCCTTGGAAACTGGCTAATCAGCTAGAACAACAATCATTGTTGGATGAAGCGCTAGCGCAAAATGGTTGGGATGACCCGATGTTTTCGATTGGAGTTAATAATCTCGCTGCGAATACTTTCAGTTTTAACCAAGAAGCTATGAGCCAGATTAAACTGGGTGTGATGCAGTCGATTCCTAGAGGCGACAGTCGGCAATTTAAACAGCGACAATTCACTCAATTGGCAAACCAATATCCTTTTCAGCGCATGGATAGGGACGCTAAAGTCGAAGTTGTGGTTGGTCACTTATGGCTGGATGCCTATCAAGCACATCAAAGTGCCGCCTTGGTGAAATCTAGCCGGATCTTATTTGAACAGTTGGCCGACATAGCGCAAGCTAATTATGCATCAACCGTTGGAAATACCAGACAACAAGATATTGTCAGAGCGCAATTAGAATTGACTCAGTTAGATGAACGATTATCGAAATTGCAGCAGCAGTACAGCAAACAGTTTGAAGCTTTGGATACATGGACCAATCCAAACACTCAACATTTTGATGAAAATATTCGTTCTCAGTCCGGCTTGTCTGCAGACTTTTTGGCCGGTTCGGAAAACTCAAGTCGTTTCCGGCAAGTTCTTTCTAAGGAAATGCCGGAAATTAAGATGACACAGCCTGAAGTGTATTTATCCAGTGATTACAATCAACCGGCATCGCTAATGCAATCTTTATTACTCCATCCAAGTATTAAAGCGTGGGAGCAAAATATCGCCGCCAGTAAAAGTGGGATCGAAATTGCCAAACAGAATTATAAGACAAAGTTTTCACTCAATGCGAGTTACGGTTATCGAGACAACGCACCTAATTCCATCACTATGCTAGACCGAGAACGAGCGGATTTATTTTCCATTGGGGTTAGTTTTGAGCTTCCGCTGTTTGCTGAGAATCGAGTGGATAGTCAAGTTAGTTCTGCTGTTAAATATAGTCAGGCAAAAAAGTTTAAACGATGGTTATTACTTCGAAACCTCTATCAAGGGGTGCAAACCAATCGGGCGGTGTTAAAGGGACTAATTTCCCGTGATCAATTATACGAAACTCAATTATTACCGCAATTAAACCAGTTGTCGGAAGCTTCTTTAACGGCTTATACCAATGATGACGGTGGATTTTCTGAAGTGATTAAAGCGAGGATCGAGGAATTAAATGGGGCCATCGAATTATTAACCATTAAGGTGGAAATCAAAAAGACAGTGCTTAGTTTGAATTATTACTTCAGTAATACTGAAGAGTCGAATACGACTAACGGTCAGTTTCAATTAGGAGGTAAAAACAATGATTAAACAACTTCGACCAAGTCACTACCTAATTATTGGAGGTTTAATAGGCATTGCTCTTTCCTTCATTTTGTTTTCATTGTTGCTCAACAACCTAAATGTCGATTTCAAGAACACCGAATCAGATAACGACGTCGAACAACCGCTATATTGGGTAGCCCCGATGGACCCGAACTATAAACGAGACAAACCAGGATTATCTCCTATGGGAATGGATTTAGTGCCTGTGTTTGACAAGTCCGGTTCTGATACCGCAGAAAAGGGAGTGGTAAAAATATCACCGGAAGTGATCAATAATCTTGGTGTTCGAACTGTTGAAGCTCGATTGAAACGACTTGAAACCAAAATTAAAACGGTTGGATACGTTAAATACGATGAAGACCAATTAGTTCACATACACCCGAGAGTAGAAGGTTGGATCGAAAAACTGCACGTAAAGTCTGCTGGTGATCCAGTCAAAAAGGGAGCGCCTCTTTACCAAATTTATTCACCCGCTTTGGTTAACGCACAGGAAGAGTTATTGCTGGCATTAGAAAGAAAAAATAGCCGGCTGACTAGAGCTTCGGAAGATCGATTGGCTGCTTTACAGCTGCCTAGTGTTGTTATAAAAAAATTGAAAAAGACACGAAAAATCCAACAAACGATTACCTTTTTTGCTCCCCAAGATGGAGTGGTCGATAATTTGAATATTCGAGAGGGTTTTTATGTAAAACCCGGTACAACGATTATGTCGATCGGTCAATTAAATCAGGTTTGGGTTGAAGCTGAGATATTTGAGCGACAGTCATCACAAGTTACCCAAGGTGATGCTGTGAGTATGTCTCTTGATTATTTACCGGGACATATATGGCAGGGTCGTGTTGATTATGTTTATCCAACGTTAGATCCGCAAACAAGAACTAGTAAGGTAAGGCTGCGCTTTGAGAATAAGAATAATCGGTTAAAACCTAACATGTTCGCTCAAGTCGTGATCTATCCTGATGTGGGAAAAGACTCTTTGTTAATTCCTATAGAAGCAGTAATTCGTTCGGGCAACAGTGATCGCGTCGTATTAGCGATGGGAGAGGGAAGATTTAAATCGATTAATGTCAAAATCGGACGCTTTGACGACCACTCGGTGGAAATACTAAGTGGTATCCAGATCGGTGATTTCGTGGTCACGTCGGCCCAATTTTTGGTGGATTCGGAATCGAGTAAAACATCTGATTTTAATCGCATGTTACCAATATCTGCAGTAAAGAAAGGCGATGTGACAAATGATTATAATTTGACTAAAGAGCAAGCAAGAGTGACGGGTATTATTAATACAATTTCGCCGGATCACCGAAAATTAAATATCAGTCGCGGGCCCGTCGAAAAATGGGGGCGTGCCGCTGCCACACTCGACTTCATCGTATCAGATTCCATTGCGTTAGAAGGATTGCAACCCGGCAGTACAATCAATTTTGTATTTAGTTTGGTAGATGGTGAATTCATTATTTCTGAAATAACCAGCCCAGTAGATAAAGAATCGTCACCTGCACGTGTTGAGTCAAAAGAAATTGGGTCAAAAGAGATTGAGTCAATGGAGAAAATACAATGATTCAAGCGATCATAAGTTGGTCAATTAACAATCGAATACTGGTACTTATAGCAACTTTTATCTTAATTGGAAATGGTATTTGGTCGGTTCGACATACCCCTGTAGATGCGATCCCTGATTTATCCGATGTACAGGTCATCATAAAAACCTCTTACCCCGGACAAGCGCCACAAGTGGTCGAGGACCAAGTGACTTATCCCTTAACGACAGCAATGTTGTCAGTTCCGGGCGCTGAAACTGTACGAGGTTTTTCTTTTTTTGGCGATTCATACGTCTATGTTATTTTTAATGAAGACACTGATCTTTATTGGGCGAGGAGTCGAGTTCTAGAATACTTAAGTCAGGTATCAGCGACTCTACCGAGCGCAGCGAGACCGCAGCTGGGACCAGATGCGACCGGTGTTGGTTGGATTTATCTTTATGCATTGATTGATCGCACCGGTAAACATGACATCAGTCAGTTGAGGAGCATACAAGATTGGTTCTTAAAGTTCGAGTTGCAAACGGTCAAAGGTGTTTCAGAAGTAAGCGCACTTGGCGGTATGGTCAAACAATACCAAATTAGAATCGACCCGGATAAGCTAAGAGCGTTTGGGATCCCGCTAAAGCACATTCAGACCGCCATTAAACAGAGTAATCAGGAAATTGGAGCATCGGTGGTCGAAATGGCCGAAGCCGAATACATAGTTAGGGCTACAGGTTATCTTAAGGACCAAAGTGACTTGGGCAGTATTCCACTCGGAGTCAATCAAAATGGAACACCATTGTTATTAAGAGATGTCGCTGACATCGGTATCGGACCGCAAATGAGAAGAGGAATAGCTGAGTTGAATGGTGAGGGCGAAACCGTCGGAGGCATTGTTGTGATGCGTTATGGCGAAAATGCCCAACAAGTAATAAAGCGAGTAAAAGAAAAACTCACTCAATTAAAAAACGGATTACCCAGTGGCGTCGAAATAGTACCTGTTTATGATCGAAGCCTACTGATAGAAAGTGCGGTTAACAACTTATGGGAGAAATTATTAGAAGAATTTATCGTTGTTGCTCTCGTTTGTGGTCTATTTCTATTTCATTTTCGTTCGTCATTGGTGGCGGTGGTTAGTTTACCTATCGGTGTGCTGACTGCTTTTATCATTATGCATTGGCAGGGGCTCAATGCGAATATTATGTCTCTTGGCGGAATTGCCATTGCCATTGGTGCAATGGTGGACGGTGCGATTGTGATGGTTGAAAATTTTCATAAGCACATTGAGAAAACGCCCCTGACGGATGAAAATCGCTGGCAGATTGTCGCTCGCTCAACCAAGGAAGTCGGTCCGGCATTATTCTTTAGCCTGCTGGTTATTACGGTGAGTTTTATTCCTGTATTTACCCTAGAAGCGCAAGAAGGAAGAATGTTCTCACCGCTGGCCTATACCAAGACTTACGCGATGGCCGCCGCCGCTGGATTATCAATTACTTTAATTCCAGTATTAATGGGCTATTTTGTTCGGGGTAAAGTGCTCGCAGAAAACAAGAATCCTATTAATCGAGCTTTAACCGCTATTTATTTACCCCTATTAAACAAGGTCTTGGATTTTCCGAAAACGACGCTCGCAATTGCCGCCATCGTTTTGATGTCCGTATTGTGGCCCTTATCTAAAATTGGTAGTGAGTTTATTCCGCCACTGGACGAGGGGGATTTTATGTACATGCCAACTACCTATCCAGGCATTTCTATTGGTAAGGCGCGAGAACTTTTACAGCAAACGGACAAATTAATCAAAACGGTTCCCGAGGTCAAAACCGTTTTTGGAAAGATGGGACGCGCAGAGACTGCGACTGACCCAGCACCACTCAATATGATTGAAACCTTCATTCAACTTAAGCCAAAATCGGAGTGGCGAGAGGGAATGACTGCCGATAAAATTCGAGAACAGCTCGATCAAATATTACAACTGCCGGGTGTTTCTAATGCCTGGGTGATGCCAATAAAAACACGAATCGATATGTTAGCAACTGGAATCAAAACCCCTGTAGGAATTAAAATTAGTGGTCCGGATCTTAGCAACATTCAAAGCATAGGATTACAACTTGAAGATATTATTAATAATGTCGAAGGTACTGCATCAGTTTATTCGGAAAGAGTGGCCGGAGGTCGATACATTAAAGTGGATATACAACGCGAGAGAGCGGCGCGTTATGGACTCACTATAGCTGATGTTCAGCAAGTGGTATCAACGGCGATTGGTGGAATGAATGTGACCCATACAGTTGAAGGGTTAGAACGTTATCCCGTTAATCTTCGTTATCCACAAGACTATCGAAGTTCGCCAGAGCAGCTTTCCTTGTTGCCTATCGTTACCCCCAATGGGCAAAGAATTTCATTGGCGGATGTTGCCAATATTTTTATCGAACAAGGACCACCAGGGATAAAAAGCGAAAACGCACGTATCAATGGTTGGGTGCTAATCGATATTGATAGTTCTGATATCGCAGGTTCTGATATTGGCAGTTATGTTGAAAGAGCGAAAGTTGCGGTGGACAAACATCTTGTTTTACCTGCCGGTTATGCGATTAATTGGTCGGGGCAATACGAGTATATGATGCGAGCAAAAGAGAAGCTTAGTTACATCATTCCATTGACCTTTGCGATCATTATTATATTACTCTTTATTAATTTTAAAAGTCTAACCCAAGTGGCCATTATTATTGGCACTTTACCTCTAGCAATGGTTGGCAGTCTCTGGTTGATGTATTGGCAAGGGTTCAATTTTTCAGTTGCAGTTAGTGTAGGGTTTATTGCGTTAGCGGGTGTGGCAGTAGAGATTGGCGTGATCATGCTGGTGTACATTAATCAGTCTTATCAATCGCTATTGATTGAAGGAAAAGAGCGACGAGCCGGGCAGTATAACGCCTTGGTTAAACAAAGTGTTCTAGAGGGCGCGGGAAGACGAGTCAGACCGGTAATGATGACGGCAGTTTCCATCATCGTCGGTTTGTTGCCAATTTTATATGGCACCGGTACAGGATCGGAAGTAATGAGTCGAATCGCTGCGCCAATGGTTGGTGGCATGGTGAGCACTCTCGTCCTGTCTTTATTGGTGCTGCCTGCGGTGTTTTTGTTATGGAAGAGTCGTGCCAAAAACGCTGCATAATGAAACAAAGGAAGGTTTTCGCTGTGAAAATGACTAACCAGCGGGAAGAGTTGAGAAATAGGGTTAACTGTGGAACTATGAGGAACTTAGGTAAATTTTATGGGATGTCACTTTGACATTAGATCAAAAAGAACTGATGAAAATTCTCAGCGTTTCAACTTCGTTACCTGAGGTAGGGGCTGAGAAATTGTTATTGAACTCGAAGCTAATTCAGCTCAAATCAGACACAATTATAATGCAGGAACAACAAACAAGTTCGGACTTGTTTGCGGTTAAAAGTGGATTGCTTCGAGCTGTATTTTCTACCGAAAACGGTAAGGAATTTAGTAAAGAGTTTTATTGGGAGAACGACATTATTTTTGCCATGCGTTCGCTAATTCAGTCAACACCTTTAGCTTACTCCGTTGTTTCCGAAGAAGATTGTGAACTATATAAGATCCCAAAGGAATATTACTTGTCATTAGTCTCACAATATTCCGAATGGAAAGAGTATCACATTCACCATTTAGAGCAGCACTTATTACACAAAGAGTTTAAAGAAGAATTGCTGTTACTTCACTCGAAAGAACAGAGAGTTTTGCGGGTATACCAGACTTATCCACATTTGGTTCGACGAGTCCCTGATAGTTTAGTCGCTTCTTATTTGGGATTAACACCAGTGAGCTTAAGCCGAATAAAAAAGCGGCTAGGACTTTAATTCTCACCGATTCGTCTTAACGAAATTATTAACAATTGTTAATGAATAAAGATCTAAAACCCTATAAATTACTATCTCTTAAATAGGAGTCATCAATGAACTGGATCTTAAAGTCCTTTAGCGAGCTCACGAGTACAGAGCTGTATCAAATTATTCAATTAAGAATCGATATTTTTATTGTCGAGCAAAATTGCCCCTATCGAGAACTAGATGGTAAGGATCAAGATGAAGGTGCTCTACATTTATTTTCGACGGAAGGTGACCGCATCACAAGTTATCTGAGAATATTGCCGCCAGGTTGTAGCTACAAAGATATGTCATCGTTAGGTAGAGTTGTTACACATTCGAGTTGTCGAGGGACAGGATTGGGGCATAAATTAATAGAGCGAGCGAATCAAATAATTGACGAGCGCTGGCCGAACTTCACTTGTCATCTATCCGCACAAGCTCATTTGAGTAAATATTATCAAAAACACGGCTATCACACAGTCGGTGAAGGTTACCTGGAAGACGAGATTCCTCATATCGGCATGGAACGGTGAGGCGATTAACCTCTATATTCATGGTTGTTTCAACTTAAATCCAATATGAAATCTAAGAGCCTTGTTATCTATGCCTTACTTTTTTTAATATTAGGAAATTTATTTGCGACATTTGTTGATGTCATTGTGAAACTTTTGGCTGCTGATGTGAGCTTGTACCAATATTTATTCTTACGGCAAACCACAGTACTTCTGTTGATGTTTCCTTTTTGGGTGAAGCTGCCTAAGCTCTATCGTCAACCCGGAAGTCTAAAAGTGCATAGCTTTCGAGCGGCAATGACAAACATTGGCGCTCCCTGCGCAGTTGTTGCGCTTATTCATTTACCACTAGCGACTGCTAATGTCATATTTTACGCGGCGCCTATTATAACCCTCGTTTTGGCAACGGTTGTTTTTAAAGAGACCATGACAAGACGTAAAGCAGTGGTTACTTGTTTAGGTTTTTGTGGTGTTGTAATCGCATTGCGACCAGAATACTTAGGCTTCGCAGGATTGTTAGCTTTCTGTACTGCATTTGCACTCGCGGGTTATAACATCTCAGTCAAATGGTTGCCCCAAGGATCCAGTACTATCAATACTATTTTTTGGAGTAATTTACTATCACTGCCACTTATTGCCGTCGTCGCACTTCTTAATTGGCAGCCCGTTACACAAGACCTCATTTTATTAGCGGTTGGAAGTTGTCTGTGTTTGGTAGCTTATCAAGCCTGCTGTATTGTTGCTTTTCGAATGGCAGATGCAGGGACAATCGCAGTCGCTGAATACTCGGGTCTTGTTTTTGCATCTCTTCTGGGCTGGCTAATCTTTAATGAATCAATTGATCACTGGACTCTGTTAGGTATTTGTTTGATTATTCTGCCAATCCTTTGGCAAAGCAATGTGGAGTTTACTAAGCACCAACCGCACAACTAAAATCGTTGCACGTAGTATTCGTGATATTACATGCTAGTTATTAGAGTTGTTCATAGTGGATCCTCCTGTCCCTTGACATTGTTCAGCGATTGCGTTTTTATAAAGTGAATCAATAGTTGTTTTGGTTTTCGATGTTTCTTGTCTTTTCTCTGTTCGAAAATTGATTCAGCCTTGTGATTAAGCGAGACAATTACAATAAAAATAACAAGGCGGAATGGAATGACAGAACAAGCATCCTCGGTAGACGCTAACAAACCGAATAATCAAGAAGGCGAGTCATTAGAAAATAACCCATCTTCAGTTCCTGGAAAATATTACGCGCTTATTCTACTCACGATTGTTTACGCTTTTAATTTTGTCGATCGACAATTATTGGCCATTCTTCAAGAAACAGTTAAAGCTGATTTAGGATTGTCTGACAGTCAATTAGGTTTGTTGACTGGATTTACCTTTGCTGTCTTCTATGTGTCAGCTGGAATTCCTATCGCTCGTTGGGCTGATCGCGGAAATCGAAGAAATATCATTTCAATTTCGTTGTTTCTTTGGAGTCTTATGACAGCACTGAGTGGTTTTGTACAAAACTATGTTCAACTACTGCTAGCTCGAATCGGAGTAGGTGTCGGTGAAGCGGGCGGTAGCCCGCCATCCCATTCAATTATCTCCGACATATTTTCTCCCGAAGCTCGAGCGGGTGCTCTCGGATTCTACTCCATGGGGGTGAGTGTAGGAATTTTATTTGGCTTCTTATTAGGTGGTTGGTTAAACGAATATTTTGGCTGGCGAACCGCATTCGTTGTCGTAGGCGCACCAGGAATTATTTTGGCAGTCATCGTTAGAATGACATTGAAAGAACCGCTCAGGGGTCTTTCAGAAAACAAAAAAGCCAGCAGCGAAAGTTCGTCTTTCAGCAAAGTGGTTAAGTTGTTATGGAGCAGAAAGTCGTTTAAGCATTTAGCTCTGGCATCCGGACTTAATGCATTTGTCTCCTATAGTATGTCGAGTTGGATAGCGTCTTTTATGATTCGTATTCATGAAATGTCGACTGGAGAACTAGGTACGTGGCTTGCTCTTATTATTGGCGTTGGTGGAGCGACAGGCGTATTCGGTGGCGGCATGCTCGCGGATAAGTTGGCTAAAAAGGATAAGCGTTGGTATTGCTGGTTACCAGCGATTGTAGGGTTAATTGCAGTGCCATTTTTAATTCTATTTCTAACTGTCGATGAAAAATATACAGCACTGCTTTGCTTTGTTATTCCTGCCATTGTCTCTAATGTCTATTTGGGTATTGTGCTGGCTACTACCCACAGCCTAGTTGGACTACGGATGCGGGCCATGTCTTCGGCAATTTTGTTTTTAGTCATTAATATGGTCGGCCTAGGATTAGGACCTTGGTCTGTTGGTATTTTAAGTGACTTTCTAAAAGATACCTATCTTGGAGAATCTTTGAAATACGCACTTTTGTATATTCTCCCGCTAGTTTCTTTGTGGTCCGTTAGTCATTTTTTTATGGCCGCCAAACACTTGCGGACTGACCTCGATAATGCGCCTGAATAAATAAAGTACTGTTAAAAGGTTGTTGCTGTGAGATATATGAGGTTGGGCTGGTTTTAGGAGTCACGCTTTTTATTAGCAGACTCAATATTCTTGGCAATCAATAACTGCTTAATCTGCTCAAGTTCTTGCTGAAGTTTATCCACTTGAGCTCGACTGGCTGGCTCACCTTCTTCAATGGACTCGCCATGACTATCGGCTCTGTCTCTTTCGTGTTCTTGTTGCATAACGTCCAGCACAGTTCCAACCATCATATTCAAGAACACAAATGCAGTTAGAAAAATAAAGCTTAAATAATATATCCAACTGAGTGGATGAACTTCCATAGTTTCGTACATTACGTCTGTCCAGTCTTCAAAAGTGGCGATCCGAAACAGGGTAAGCATGGCGATGGAAACATCGCCCCAAAGGACGGGATTTATTTGTTCAAAAAGAATACTTCCTACAGCGCCATAAATGTAGAATATGACAAACATCAATAACGCAATGTAGCCCATCCTAGGAATGGCTTTGAGTAGGGCATTGATGAGAAGCCGTAACTCGGGGACCATTGAGACTAACCGTAGTACTCTAAATACCCTGAGTAATCTTGCTAGTAAAATACCGGAACTACCTGATGGAATTAAACTACCAATGACAATGAAAGTATCAAATATATTCCAGCCGCTCGTAAAGAATTTTCTGAAATTACCAATGGCAAGATAACGAATGACGATTTCGAGCACAAAGAATAATGTTATGGCTATATCAGCGATCGCTAAAACTTTGACTAGATCAGATGTTAGATTGTGGGTTTTCGCACCGATAGACAATGCCGAAACTACGATGACAAGGACCACCGATGTTTGGAACATTTTGCTGTCGTTAATTTTCTCGAGCTGCGCTAGAAATTTTGACCACATAAAATACGAGCTACTTCTATTTAAATTTGACTCGGATAATAATCAAATTAAAGAAATAGCGCAAAGTAATCATTGATATTTGGTGTGATTCTATTGCAAGGAAATATGATGGGTAGGATTCACTTTCTACCACCCTTACTTGCAGTTGCAAGCAATTGAGAGTTTAATGGAATGCTTACGAGTAGCATATAAATCAATAAAAACAATCACTAAGGAGTTCAATTTTGAAATATTTACCTTTTCTGGCTGGTGTTTGTTCACTGCTTGTCTTATCCACTGTAAAAGCTGAAGATGAACCCGCTCAAACGGTCGCACCACCCGATACGGAAGTACATGTTTTTGATCTTAGAGTAAAAGACGGTCGTTATATTCTAAAAAGCGGGCACAATATTTCCAACAATGCCGGATATGATAATCAGCCTTATTTCACCGATGATAATAAAGCATTGTTATATGTTTCAGTCAGGGACGGTAAGCAAACCGATGTTTATCAACACGACTTGAAATCAGGCAAAGCGACGCAGCTGACTAAAACGCCTCACAGCGAATATTCCCCTAAAACTTATGCAAACAACTCTGCGGTGACGTTTGTTAGTGAAGGTGGTAATCCCTATCAGTCGGTGTGGAAGCTTGATAGGAAAACTAACAAGAGTGAGTGGTTACTCAACTCTAAAGAGCCAGTAGGCTATTATGCGGCCAATGCAGATACTGATGAAGTGTTGTTTTGGTCTCGCTACGGTTGGAGTGTTCAATACCTTAATTTGAAGCAAGATGAAGTTCGCTTTGTCAGCGGTAACGCAATTCCTAGTTCGCCCCAACAAATTCCGAATAGCAATCAATTCAGTTTCGTCCATCGCCAGACTAATGGTCAGGTATGGATCAAAGCGTTTGATCCTGCTGATTTTTCGATCAGACCCATTGCACCAATTTTTGATTCTAATTATGACTATGGCTGGGCTCCCAATGGTGACATATTAAGAATGGTTGATAACAAACTAATGGTATGGCCCCACAAAGCCAAAGGCTATCGCTGGCAGTCTGGGCAAAATATGATCAGCTATTTTAAGGGCAAAGCCGGTCGTTTGGCAGTGAGTCCTAATGGAAAATTTATTGCCATTGTAGAGAATTGATAATCAGACTAGTTGCGAGTTGCGGGTTTAAAATCTCCCAGCTCCCAGCTCCCAGCTCCCAGCTCCCAGCTTCTAGAACCATCCTCCGTCTCCCGCTCAGAATCATTTATTTACATTTAGCTTAACAATTAAATGATGAATAATTTGACAAACTACACTTGTAGTATTAGATTGAACTACAGTTGTAGTATTAAGCGGTGGTTCATTGGTAATGAAGCGCTGCTCTATTGACATTTAAATTAGGATTATAAAGATTATGTCAGGTAAATCAGTCAAGTTAAGTGAGCTTCAATTAATGGTTATGAAGGTCTTATGGCGACATAAGAAGTTGAGTGTTAGCGAAACGCACCAAATATTGAACCGTCAAAAAGAGATGGCACCAACAACCGTTGCAACACTTCTTAAGCGGATGCATGAGAAAGAAATTCTGAACGTCGAAAAAGAAGGACGCCAGTTTCTTTACTCGCCTGCAATTAGCGAGAATGATGTAAAGACATCCATGCTTTCGAGCATTTTGGACAGCCTGTTTGATGGCAGTCCTACCGAATTAGTTCATCACCTTGTTGCCCAAGACGAAGTTAACCAGAACGACCTAGATAGAATTAAACAGCTGCTCAGCGAAGGACAAATTAGTCAAAATAAGAGCAAGCAAGGGAAAGATAATGAATAGTGACAGTATTACGCTCTTACAAGAGTTTCTGATTAATTATTGGTTACACAGCACTTTCTTTGTTGGCGTTGTTTTGGTGGCTTATAAACTGAAGTGGTTGGCAGCGGATGGCACTGGCGAATTTCTGGCTAAATGCTCACTGTTTGCCGGTTTGATCACTGCCGTAATATTCACTTCCGGATTAAGAGTGGTGGCGTTTGATAATCAGTTTGAGTTAAATCTGGACTCATCAAGCATCGCTCATGTTTCAAATAGGGATTTAGCCGAAAATTCAATCTTGGTAAATCCACCAAGTGACTCTTCAGAAAGGACACATCAGATTAATACAAGCTCACGCCTAAAGGTCAAACCGGTCGCAAAGAGAGTTACAACTAATCGAGATGTTTCGGATGTTCCAGTTTTAACAGAGGGCAGTGGAACCGCCGAGATAGCAAGTGTAAGCGTACAGAACTGGTTATCTATTGCTGTCTATTTTTGGATTGGAGCTGCGCTGATTTTTGTCGCAAGTTATTCGACAAAAATCGTAAAGCTTCATTATCTTCTTCGTCAGAGAAAACAAATCTTAGATATTCCTGTCATTGAATCTATGGAGAGAATCAAACGAAATGTTGGTGTGAATTTCCCTGTAATTCTTTCGGAATCAAGTCAGATATTATCACCGATAGTCTTTGGTAAGCGTGAAATAGTTTTACCAAAACAGTTTTCTGAGCAATACCAAATCGCGCAAGTAGAAGCTGCCCTCGCACATGAGCTTGGCCACATTCTAAGAAGAGATAGTTTATGGCGGAAGGTGTTGGTCGTTTTTAATAGTCTATTTTTCTTCCAGCCGCTAAATAAAATACTGGCACAACGACTCTACGAAATCGCAGAGCAACGCAGTGATCAGTTTGCTGAAACCTCAACCGGAAATTCTAGAGCGTTAGCAGAAGCATTATTGATTACCGCTCAAAATAATTTTAGTTCCAGTCAAAACCAATGGGTACCCGCTATGAAATCAAATAAAAGTCAATTGTTAGTCCGTGTTGAAGCGTTACTAAGCCAGCAGCAGTCAAACTCTAGTCGATTTAGTGTTATTTTTGGGGTAATGCTATCGGCGGTTATTGTTCTTGCCATGCCGGGCTTCTCAATTGGGTATTTAGAAGCCAAAGAGTCAGATAATTATTCAAGGCACTCGCACTCTACAAAAAATCAAGTCAGCACCTATAGTTCCACCAGTGATCAAGACGGTGTCAAAACTAAAATGGAAGTAAAATTACAAGGTGGCATTGAGTTTAATGATGCAGAGACGGCCATCGTTAAATTTCCAGCGGATAGCTATTTAGATATTTCTATCGAAGAGCGAGGAGAGGATGAACAAAGAATTTTGATCGAACGTGATGGGAATGATGATGTTGAATATACCTATTATTTAGACGGTGACAAGCGTCCATTTGATAGTGAGGCCAAAGAGTGGTTTGCATCGGCTTTGCCAACAATTTTTCGTCAAACTGGGTTAAATGCTAAAGAACGAGTGGCAAGAATAAAAAAGAATGGGGGCGATCAAGCTGTTTTAGAAGAAGTGACCTTCATCAAGAGTGATTTTGTTCAAGGTGTTTATATGAAAGAGCTATTTGCTATCAGTCAACTGAGTGAAGACGATTTCTCTGAGGCGATGACTCTCACTGAAAATATTCAATCAGACTTCGAAATATCAAATGTGTTATCCGAAGCTGTTTCAACTCAATCTTTGTCGAACGAGAAATGGGCACAGCTATTTAAATCAAGCATGACCATTCAATCCGACTTTGAGCTGTCCGGTTTGTTAAAGAAAACCGTCTCTCACTTGTCTAATGAAGGGAAAGTTCAGGATTATTTCTTCGAAGCGGCTGATTCAATACAGTCGGACTTTGAAATGAAAAACTTATTTGCGCATTTTTTGAGTAATCAAAAAGTGGACGACGAATTCTTATTAAAAATGTTCCGTGCCGCAGAGGAAATCCAATCTGACTTCGAATTAGCGAGTCTGTTGCAACTATCTAATCAACAAAGTGTTTCGACTCAAGTGTTATTCGACGCATATATTAAATTGGCTAAAAGTATATCTTCTGATTTTGAAATGAGACGCGCCTTTGAGAGTATTATTAGTGATGGGATGTCTGATGCACAACTCATTGATATCATTGATACCGCTAGCGACCACATTTCATCAGACTTTGAATTGGCGAGCGTACTCACCAGTGTGATAGATGCCAGTAGCTCAACTGATTCCGTTCGCGAAGCGCTTTATCATGCCGCGGATAATATCTCTAGCAGCTATGAAAGTAATCGTGTGTTGAGAAAATTAAGAAATTAGACGATTAAAACGACTAAACAAAAATAGTCAGTCCAGTGATCCTGTTAATCTAACTTCCGGATCACAATTACATCATGGGGTTAGTTACGTTCACGAATACTACTGGTTGTAACCCCCCAGCCCTTTTGATGCATAATTCTACTCAATAGGTATTCACACCAATTTGTGAGCATTAAAACAACAAAATATCTTTCATTATTTCTGTCTAAGTCCTTGTTTTAAGACAATTCTTCTTCATGGGTACTATTCCATACTAAATTGAGTCGTGACTTGATAAACTATTTCGTTCTCGAGCTTTTAAGACTCGGTTATTAATTCTTTCCACCAATAAGAAGACTACCTACTATGAAGAATAACAAAGAAAAAAAAAGGAATTTGTCTCGGTTGTTGATAGGAGCGCTGTTTTGTTTTCTGCCTAACACCTCAGTTCTAGCACACAGCGGTGCGCATCCGGTTCGATACACCAGTGTTGATGGTGTCGATGATGGTGTTTGTAACAACCCTAGCTTCCCTTGCAAGACCATTGGTTATACCGTTAATCAGTCCTCCAAAGGAGATAAAATTCATGTTGCAGAAGGTGAGTATCAAGTTCAAAGCTTAGATATTTTCTACCTATTGAGTGATATGGTGGAACTTAAAGGCGGCTATTCTAAGAGTTTTAAGAAATTCGATACTAAGAAGCATACAACAACAATTAAAGGGATACCTGCGGAATTTAGAGAGCGACTTGCTAAGCGAGGGTTTCGTTTATTGCAAGATTCTAAAGGCGCAGATATTCAGCTAAGCATTCAAGATAGAGAGATGCTTAAGACTTATCAAAAAATCACTTCTAAAGCGGAAGGGTCGGCCGAATGTATTGATGGGCTAGCAGCCACTTATGAATGCCACAATATTGATCTTCAATCACATATACCTCTCAATGAATTTACGACATCACCAAGTAGCGCCAACGATATATGGGGATTTGTTGATCTGAATAACCAAAGAGAATATGCCGTAATGGGTTTGGTGAATGCAACTGCAGTGGTCGATGTCACTAACCCTTCTCTACCGGTTGAAGTCGGTTCCGTTACCGGAATCTCGTCGAGTTGGCGAGACGTGAAAGTATATCAATACTTTGACGATGCAAGTTCAAGTTACAAAGCCTATGCTTATGTGACAACAGAAGCGAATACACAAGGGATGCAGATTTTAGACCTAACTGATCTACCAAACCAAGTGTCCTTAGCGGCGACAATAACGGAATTTTCGACAGCACATAATGTTTATTTGGCTAATATTAATTACGAAGATGGCACGGCGCTGGATGGTCTGAGCCCCTACATTTACGTCGAAGGTTCAGATAACGATGGTGGCGCGTTTAGAGTTTTTGACTTAGTCGATCCTGTTAATCCAGCTTTGGTTGCTACCGCTCCTAATGGCTCAGGGTATGTTCACGATGCAACGAGCTTAGTGATTACTGATGATCGAACAGCTGATTGTGTAGATGGGCATAATCCGTGCGAATTGTTTGTTGATTTCAACGAATTGACAGTTGATATTTGGGATATGACTGATCTTTCTATACCTACCATGCTAAGCAGCACTGGCTACTCAGGTGCGAGTTACACTCATTCAGGCTGGTGGTCTGAAGATAAGATGACCATCTTTATTCAAGATGAACTTGATGAGCAAAACTTAGGACTCAACACCACCATGCGCTCTTTGGATATTAGTGATTTAACAAATCCACAAATCTCAGGTATCTATACAGGTCAAACAGCGGCAATCGATCACAATGGATTTACTTTAGGAAGTTACTATTATATGTCTAACTATCAACGTGGTTTGAGTGTGATTGACGTATCAGATCCAACCGATATGAAAGATGTTGCATTTTTTGACAGTTATTCTATTCCTTCTGCTAATACCGCAAACTTCAATGGCGCTTGGGGCACATACCCTTATTTACCCAGTGGTAATATATTAATCAGCGATATTGAATACGGATTATTCGTAGTAGTCCTCAACGAAAATGATGGTGCGTTCCCAGGTACCGAAAACTCAGTGCCTACATCGGATTTTACTTTTACGGCCAATAACTTGGAAGTGACTTTGTCAGATGCTAGTAGTGATAGTGATGGTAGTGTATCTAGTTGGAGTTGGGATTTTGGAGATAGTAATAGTTCGTCTGTTCAAAACCCCACCCATGTCTATGGCGCGGCAGGAAGTTATACGGTTTCTCTCACTGTGACCGATAATGATGGCGATACTGATACATCGACACAAACTCTGACAGTGACGGAAGGTGACGGTAGTACCACAGGTGGTTTTACAGAAACAAATTTATCACCGGGCCGAGGTGAAAACTTATCCTTTACAATCGACGTTCCCGCTGGAGCGACCTCATTGGTTGTTGATACATCCGGAGGAACGGGCGATGTTGATTTAGTACTTAATTTTGGGTCTGCACCTACTCGAACTAACAACGATTGTATTGAGCAAGGTGCCGGTAATACTCATAACTGTACCATTACCGATCCAGCTGAAGGCACTTGGTTTATTGTTGTACGAGGTGCGCAAGCATCAACAGGTGTTCAACTCGACGCGTATTGGATGGCTGGGTCTGCTGAAAACGTTGATCCGACAGCTGCATTCAGTGTTTCAACCGATGAGTTGCGAGCGAGCTTCACTGATTCAAGCACTGATAGTGATGGAACGATTGCATCAAGAAATTGGGACTTTGGCGACGGCAATTCATCAACTGCACAAAATCCAGTTCACGATTACGCAACCGATGGCAGTTATTTTGTCTCGTTAACCGTTACGGATGATGCAGGTGCGACTGACACTTCAACTCAAACGGTCACCGTTTCTGTCAGCAGTAGCAATCAAGTACCAACGGCTGAATTTTCTTCGGTTATTGATGATTTGCAGGTCAGTTTTATCGATGCCAGTAGCGATAGTGATGGAACTGTTGATGCATGGAGTTGGGATTTTGGCGATAGTAATACAGCCAGTTTACAAAACCCTGTTCACACATACGCAGCCGATGGTACTTACACTGTTAGTTTGACAATCACTGATGATCAAAGTGCAACGGATTTCAGTACTGAGACCATCACAGTGGCTGGTTCTACTGGCAATAATAGTGGTGGCTTTACTGAAACCGGATTGGCTCCAGCGAGGGGTGAAAATTTATCCTACACTATCGATGTACCAGTAGGGGCAACATCGCTTACTGTGGATACATCAGCTGGAACGGGAAATACCGATCTAGTCATTAACTTTGGTTCAGCCCCAAGCCGGACTAATAATGATTGTATTGAGCAAGGTGCCGGTAATACTCACAATTGCACAATTACAAATCCTTCTGAAGGTACATGGTTTATTATTGTTCGAGGTGCACAAGCTTCTTCAGGTGTGCAGTTGGATGCTTATTGGGAACAGTAATTATTGTCAGCACTAATTAAGGTTACTTGTCTGTTTAATTAAAAATCGAGGTTTTGATGGGCATTTAGAAGTAGTTAAATCCGAGACTAAAAAGTCGAGATTTGAAAGGGCTAACCATTAATGGTTGGCTTTTTTTTGAGTATTATTCTTCAGCTCGAAATCTTCAGGTCTTAAAATAATAGTGAGCTATTGAGATTTTCCAGTTAGTCATTTCTGCCGATAATTCCCAATAATAAAGCACATGCTAATCGGTAATTTTCGCGAGTTGTTCATGAAAAAAACTAAAGCCAAAACTCTTAGTTCGGGGTTCTTGCAGTTCCAAATGTGTTAGCGATTCGACATTAAAGATTCGACAGTCGATATTAGCTATTAAACATAGATGGAAAGCTGTTAGAAATAAGCTCAAATCGTGAAACTCGAAAAGAAAAGAAAGTTAACTATTTACAATCTAGAGAGTGGGGCGCAGGTGAAGTAAGTTTACTGTAATGAGCTACCTGGTATTGGGTTGCTAATGAGATAAAAGGTTGTTGGATTCGTTTAACGCTTTGAAATAACTCTAATACTTGAAGTTGAATGAATGCAAAAAAAATGAGCAATTAATATTGCCCATTTCTAATAACGCATTAGTTAAGGTTTAGTCATTAAACCAGTAAGCGTCTAATTGAACATCGGTTGATGCCGTCTGTCCTCTTACGATAATGTACCATGTTCCTTCAGAAGGATTAGTGATAGTACAGTTATGGGTATTTCCTGCACTTTGCTCAATACAATCATTGTTATTTCGAGTTGGCAAGCTATCAAAATTAACAACCAATGTAACATCACCTGTACCGCCTGATGTATCGATAACAAGTGAATCGGCACCAGCTGGTACGTCGATGGTGTAGGAAAGGTTTTCACCTCCTGCAGGGCTCACATCTGTTTCTGTAAATCCACCACTTGTACTACCTGTGCTAGAAACAGTCACTGTTTGAGTTGAGCTATCCGTTGCGCCTTCATCGTCTGTTACTGTTAACGTAACACCATAACTTCCGTCAGCCGCATAGATATGGAATGGATTTTGCGCACTAGAAGAATTTCCGTCACCGAAATCCCAGTCCCAAGAAGCAATGTTACCATCGGTATCGTTACTGTTATCTGTGAAGGTTGTTTCTAGATCGGAAGAGCTAAATGTATAGTCAGCGCTAGGTGCTGCGTTGCCCGTCGTTTCAGCAGTCCAATATGCATCGAGTTGAACACCTGAAGAAGCTTGTGCACCTCGAACAATAATAAACCATGTACCTTCAGAAGGATTTGTAACTGTGCAATTGTGAGTATTACCGGCACCTTGCTCAATACAATCATTATTGGTCCGGCTTGGGGCTGAACCAAAGTTAATGACTAGGTCTGCATCACCAGTACCACCGGAAATATCCACTGCCAATGATGTTGCACCAGCGGGAACGTCAACGGTGTAAGACAGATTTTCACCACGCGCAGGTGCTAAATCAGTTTCAGTAAATCCTCCACTAGTATTACTCGACGTATCTGTCACTGTTACGGTCTCAGTACTGGTATCCGTTGCCCCTTGATCATCAGTGATTGTCAAACTAACAGTGTAAGTTCCATCGGCTGCGTATGTGTGCACAGGATTTTGTGAACTCGCTGTATTACTATCGCCAAAATCCCAACTCCATGCATCAACAGTTCCATCACTATCGCTACTGGTATCGGTAAAACTGACCTGTAAATCATCCACGACCGAAGAGAAATCAGCGGTTGGTGTTTGATTGGTGCTACCACTAGAAACGGTGACCGTTTGAGTCGAAGTATCAGTCGCTCCGGCATCATCCGTTACCGTTAAGGAAACAGTATAACTTCCATCGGTTGCGTAGGTATTGCTTGGATTTTGGGTGGTTGAGCTATTACCGTCACCAAAGTCCCAGCTCCAAGAGCTAATTGAACCATCGGAGTCGCTACTAGAATCAGTGAAATTAACCGCTAATTCGGTTGCACTAAAAGAGAATCCTGCATCAGGAGCTTGGTTACCTGTTCCAGTGCAATCGCTACCTGGAGCGACGTCAGACGTAACACCTACCGCTGCAAGTGATGCCTTAACGTCATCAGTATTGTAACCAAGATCACAGGCGGCATCCATTACACCATTGCCAGCTTCATCCCATTCGATGTCAGCAGTCCAATAGAGCTGGTTAGCCCTTGCGTAGACTTCAAAGGCTGTTCGAGCATCCCAACCCGCAGTTGTCCCGAGTAGGAAGAAAGCTCTGTTGTATACACCAGATGAATAATGAACATCTAAGCCAGCAAAATAGTCATCGGCATGTGCAATTGATAGTCCGTCCAACGTTGGATCTTCCATGTAGCGTAAAGCACCATCTGATTTAAAAATTTGTTCTCCAACTTTCCAATCATTGCCGCCGTTATAAAGTTCCGCTGCTTCACCAGACATATCTGAAAAAGCTTCGTTTAATCCGCCCGATTGATTGGCGTAAGTTAGGTTTGAGTTTTGTTCTGTAAAACCATGACTAACTTCATGTGCAGATACATCGAGGCTAACGAGCGGGTAGAAAGTATTCAGTCCGTCGCCAAAGGTCATGCCGATGCCGTTCCAGAAAGCATTCTCGTAACTAGTCGAATAATGTACTCTCATTTGTAACTGGAAAGTTAATGGTGCAACTCCAATCCAGTCGTTATACATATCGAAGACAACGCCACCAAAGAAATGTGCATCATTGAGTGGAGAATAAGCGCCATTGATTTCCTTACGGGTATTTTCTGGACAAGTATAAGAAAAAGGTGTGTCACCGATAGTGGAGTGGTTCAAATCAACGGTGTAAACATCGGCGTTGTTCATGGTACAAGTGTTTCCACTTTGTTCTACATCCATGAAATCAAAATCCGTACCATATTGGTATTGACCCGTCTTTTCGTTTCCGCCAGGACCGGTACCATCTGCGGTTTGAAGATTGTCAAAATAACGCAGTACTTTGCCGGTCTTAGCGTCAATCATGTAATCAGGTCGAGATGGTTTATCGGTGTGTTGAACAAAACTAACCGAATAAACCAGTCTGGCTTTACTATCTTTGTCTAACCAAATACCTAATTGATTTTTTTCATTTTCGTAACTAACAGCTTGGCCATTAACGAGGCTTTTTTCTGCTAAAGAATTATTACGACTCATGTCTTTTGCAAGCTTCATCGCTGCATTAAGAGACAAAGTTGGATTGATATCGGTTAGGTCTGTTTTGATACCATAAGTTGCCATTCCATGAGCGTTCCGGAAAGAGTCATCTTTATTAAAAGAAAGAATAATATCGTCACCAAAAACAGGTAGGTTTTGATAGGTTTGTCGGTATCGAATGGTTGTTCGGCCTTGAGAGTCAACATAGGTTTTTCTAGCTTGGAGCGAATCTGTACCCGACAAACTTAATAGTTGAGCTGGATCGGACGCTCGAGTAATTGACATCGAACGAGAACTACTTTGAAGTTGCGTATTACTGTCGCGCAAGTAGACTTTCTCTGCACTGACAGCAACTGCGGAGCAAGATGCTGCTAGGCCAAGTGCGACGGCCTTGAGTAGAGTTTTATTTGTTTTATTCATTGTATCTCCATGTTTAGATATTATTTTTCTTTTTTAATTAGCAATTGTTGATAGAGTTTTATTGCTAATTTAGTGCTATCACCAATACCGTAAGATTATGTTCTTACACATATTAACGATAAGACTATATCATGAGAATCGAGAAGACTTTTAAATTGAATGAGTAATAGAATGGTAATATTTACATCCTTTGAATTGAATATTGTCAGTCGAACAAGTGTCTTTATAAGTAACTCAATTAAAAAGTCATATTATGCTAAGTAATAAATTTATTTTCTTGGTAAATAAAATGAAATAAAGGAAGTAAGTATGGTGAATAATGCAGAAAGGTACAAACAGGCCTGTAACCCCGATTGTTGATAGACCCAGCCCGATAGAATCGTTCCAACCAGTCGGCCGGCAGCATTTGTCATATAATAAAAACCCACATCTGTTGATACCGACTCAGCGTTCGCATAGTCAACAATTAGATAACTATGAACAGAGGAATTAATAGCAAATACCAATCCAAATAAGATGAGTCCAGTGAGCAATAGCAGTTCAACATTCAGCTGAGTATGGTCTAGCATAAGTGCCAACAAAGCAGTCACAGAGGTTAAAATTATTGCCCATATTAATGCCGTTTTACCATTAACCAATGCGCCGGTAATTTTTGGCGCTTGAGATTGTACAAGGCCATAACCAATCACCCAGCAAGCCATAAATACACCAACTTGCCAATGAGTCCATTGGAGTACTTGCGAAAAGTAAACCGGAAGTGCTACTACAAACCAAATGTCTCTAGCGCCAAACAGAAAAAGCCTTGCGCTTGAAAGTAGATTTATCGAACTTTTCTTGGAAAGTAGTTGCTTGAATTTAGGTTTGGTTTTTGCTTTTCCCAGATCTTTATTTAAGTTGATAAGGCTAATGATTAAAACGAGTAACAATATCCCAGCCATCGAGGCAGCCGCAACCTGAAAGCCGAGAGTATTGAGTAAACCGGCACCCATAAAAAACCCGAACCCTTTCAATGTGTTCTTGGAACCCGTAAGCAAGGTAACCCAATGATATAGCTTAGAGTTATCTTCCGATTGAGGCACTAGAAGTTTTATGGCACTTTTTGCACTCATTTTATTTAGGTCTTTTGCTATGCCTGATAATGCTTGCGCAAACATCACCCACGCAACCGTTAAGTGTTCATCCGGAACGACTAACATGCCAAGGGCTAAAATCTGAACACATAACCCAATATTCATGATTTTGTTCAATCCTAAAATTGCACCCAGCCAGCCCCCAATCAGATTAGTAACAATACCAAAAACTTCATAGAAGAGAAATAACATCGCAATTGAAAACGGAGAGTAACCAAGCTGATGGAAGTGCAACACTACCAGCATGCGTAAGGCGCCATCGGTGAGGGTAAACGCCCAATAGTTGCCTGTTATTAGCGCATATTGACGTAAAGAATCTGAGAGTTGGTTGGTCGAAGTCATTGTCGTTTTTAGATATCTGCTGCAACTAGTTCTGCTAACTCGATAGTACGATTGATATATCCCCACTCGTTGTCATACCACAAATACAATTTTACTTGAGTGGTGTTAATTACCATGGTCGAGAGGGCATCAACAATACTCGACCTTGGGTCAGTCTTATAATCTGAGGACACGAGGGGTCTTGTTTCAAAACCAAGAATTCCTTGCAATTCTCCTGTCGCAGCTTGCTCGAGTAATCGATTTATTTCCTCCACGCTTGTAGCCCGGTTCATTTCAAATACACAGTCAGTAATTGAAGCATTAGCGATTGGCACTCTGATAGCGTGGCCATTTAGTTTTCCTTTTAACTCAGGAAAAATATGAGTAATGGCCGTCGCGGACCCTGTTGTCGTCGGTATTAAGTTGGTACCACAAGAACGGGCTCTTCTTAGATCCTTATGGGGGGCGTCCAGAATTGTTTGGGTATTGGTGATATCGTGGATCGTTGTCATTGAACCATGTTTGATTCCGATGGACTGGTGCAGCACTTTGACCACTGGCGCTAAACAATTGGTGGTACACGAGGCTGCTGTGACGATTTTGTGTTTGTTTGAATCGTAAATTGAGTGATTCACCCCCATTACAATGTTAGCGATGCCATCTTCTTTTACTGGGGCGGTGACAACTACTTTCCTTACACCCTGTTCAAAATAGGGCTGCAAAGAAGCCTTGGATTTAAATTGACCCGATGCCTCTATGACTAAGTCGCAACCTGACCAATCGCTGTCTTCTAGATTGATATTACTGGAATAGTGAATGCTCTGACTCTCGATAGTAATGCCACTTTTTCTTGCCGTCGCTTCTTTATCCCAAGTACCGTGGATTGAATCAAAGTTCATTAGGTGTGCCATCGTTTCGGCATTTCCTGCGGGGTCATTAATTTGAATTACGGTAAAATTACTCCGGGACCAAATTGCTCGGAGTGCCAATCGGCCCATTCGACCAAATCCGTTGATTCCAATTTTAATCGTCATTGGTTAAGTTCTCGTTGATTAGAATACAAACAGATTTTAATCCGAAGAGTCGCTATCTGTATAGTGACTATTGAGCTAACAAGAATAAAATATTCCATAGAGTCTATGAACTTTTAATCGAATTATTACTGCTTAGGTACTTGCTATGAAATTGGACAAGAACGAATGGAACGACCTCGACCGGTATTTTAGAGTTTTTGAGAGTATTACTCGGCGATTTATGGGGAAATTGGAACACGATAAAGTAGCTAAGCTCGATGTTTCACTTGCCGTCAAGAATTTGCCTGTTGCTGGTTTAAGTTTGTTGGATACGGTTGACCATCTTAGGACGAATGTAATCCCACAACTATCGGCAGCGAGAGGCTCGCGTTATTGGGGCTTTGTAACTGGAGGGGCCACACCAGTTTCAACCTTAGGTGATTGGTTGGTCTCAACGTTCGACCAAAACGTCGCTAAAGAAGGGGACTCCGTTGCATCTGAAATAGAATGGCAAACCATAGGTTGGCTTTGCGAGCTATTCGATCTTCCACAAACATTTCGAGGGATCATGACCACCGGTGCAACGGCTGCGAACTTTTTAGGGGCATGTGTCGCTCGCCAATACGCCGGAAACCAACAAGGGATTGATGTCGCTAAAGATGGTGTTTATGGTTTAGATGTGGAAATATTTTCTACCACACCTCACGCGAGCATGGTTAAGAGTCTAGGTATGTCAGGTCTTGGTCAAAGGCATATAACTCGTGTCTGTCCTTTGGACAATTCTGAAGCAATGGATGTGACGCATTTAAGAGAGCTACTCGAAAAGTCTGATAAAAGATCGAAAATAGTCATTGCCAGCGCAGGTACTGTGACCGCCACTGATTTCGATGACCTAGTGACAATTTCTGAGCTGTGTAAGGAACACAACGCCTGGTTGCATGTTGATGGCGCTTTCGGTTTATTTGAGCGGTTAATCAGTGGTGTGAACGGTAAAACAAAAGGAATTGAATTAGCAGATTCGATTACTGTAGATTGTCATAAGTGGTTGAATGTCCCTTATGATAGTGGCGTTTTTCTGACACGGCATTTAGATTTGTTGGAAGATAGTTTTGATGTACCTGCACCTTATTTAGTGAATACTGGAAACCAACCAAGTTTTATGTCAATTGGTGTCGAAAACTCTCGAAGATTTCGAGCATTCCCTGTCTGGCTATCATTGCTTGCGTACGGTAAAAATGGGGTGAAGCGTTGGATAGAATCTAATATTGAACATGCAAAGAAATTAGCAGATTGGATAGATCAATCGAATGACTATGAGTTAGTCCATCCTTGTCGCATGAACATCGTTTTATTCAGGCCTAATTGTTCAGGGTTATCTTCTGCCGCTGCTGATAAGTTGACCGCAAATCGCATGTTGGCTATTAACAAAGATGGTCGAGTTTTTCTCAGTCCAGGTGAATGGCAGGGGGATAAAATAATTAGGGCTGCACTAAGTAATTGGCAAACAGATCAATCAGATATTGAGATTGCTATTCAAGTATTAAAAGATTTAGCCCGTCAATAATACGGAGAATTAGTTCTGACTACTTTATTTTCTTAGGCCAAATCTTGCAGTAATTCATTCCATTATCTTGCAAGCGATGGCGTATAGACTCCGCCTTGCGTTTGCTCGAGAATGGACCAAGTTCGACTCGGTACCAAACGCCCGATTTAACGGTCACTTTATTGATTTTAGAACTGTAACCGGCCAACGCGACTTGCGCTTCAAGTTCTTCTGCTCGACTAATCTCTCTAAATGAACCGCAGGGCATAATATAAACATATTTGCCTTTTCCGTCGGGAAGTTTTAGATCTTCAATCGGAATTTCAACTTCCTTATTAGTGATTTCTTCATGGGTTTTATAAAACGGAACTTCATTTTTATCTGATTGTTCAATAACGGTATCATTACTTACTATAACATCCTTAGTCGAACGCTTTTCTTGTGACTTTTTTGTAGATATTGAAGCCGCTGGTTTCGTTATTTCTGAAGGAGCAGTTGAAGAAGGCATATACCATTTTAAGTACACCAATAGTGAAATTAATCCGGCAACAATTAGGATAACAAACAGAACTAGCCCAATTGAAACAGACTGTTCATTATTCCCTCTGCTGGCGCTAGGTTTTTTCTTGCCTTTTCCTTTTTTTGCGTAATCTCGAGCCATAATTTATTTTAGTAAAATCGTTTAGTTTAAGGTTGTTTAGGAAAACTCCCGTCAACCGAAGTTAAAGGAGTGCTCGAAGTTTCAGTTTGTTTACATTTTATTGGGGGCGTCGACGGCGAGAAGACCCAAGCCGTTTACTAGCACTTGCTTTACTGATTTAATGAGACACATTCTTGCGTCACATAAAACGACATTATCTACGATCCATCTGTCGTCTGCTGAGTCTGAACCAACTTGATAATACCCGTGTAACTCAGCCGCTAGTTCTCTCAAATAGTGCGCAATGACATGAGGCTCCGTATTGCTCGCAGCAATATCAACCAGTCCAGGATATTGATTTATCTTATCCATTAAGCTCAGTTCTTGTTTGAGAGTTAGCAATGATAAGTTCTGGAGACCCTGCTGCTCATTGAAAGAATGACCGACTTCTTCAAGCTTTCGGAACGCCGAACAAATTCGTGCATGCGCGTATTGAACGTAATAAACAGGATTGTCATTAGTACGCGATTTTGCCAGTTCAAGATCAAACGTCATCTGGGATGTTGATCGCCGAGCTGCCAAAAAGTAACGTGTCGCGTCACGGCCGACTTCGTCTATGATATCTCGTAAGGTGATGTAACTCCCAGCACGTTTGGATATTTTTACTTCTTCTTCTCCGCGCATAACGGTCACCATTTGGTGCAGAACAACTTCTGGCCAACCTTTTGGAATACCTAAATCAAGCGCTTGCAGACCTGCGCGAACGCGATTGACGGTACTATGATGATCAGCACCAAACTCGTTAACTACGCGACCAAAACCACGTTGCCACTTGTTAACATGGTAGGCAACATCCGGTAAAAAGTAGGTGTAGCCACCTTCAGATTTTCTCATGACGCGATCTTTATCATCACCATAATCCGTCGTCTTTAACCACAACGCGCCATCTTTTTCGTAGGTGTGTCCTGCGTTGACTAATGCTTCGACGGTCTTTTCTATATCCCCGTTTTCATACAGTGAAGATTCAAGGAAAAATACATCAAAGCCGACATCAAATGCTTTAAGATCAAGGTCTTGCTCTCGGCGTAAATAAGCCACTGCAAATTCTTGTATAGCTTTTAAATCATCGATATCAGCTTTGCCGGTGACATGTTTATCAGCCGAATCAATGGTTTCTGCCGCTAAGTAATCTGTAGCAACGTCTTTTATATAAAGACCCTGGTACCAATCGGCCTGCCATTCTTCTGACTCTGGACCAATTCCTTTGCATCTCGCCTGAACTGAAGCCGCTAGATTGTTAATTTGCTGGCCAGCATCGTTGTAATAAAATTCTCGAGTGACATCCCAACCAGTCGCTTCCATCAGTCGGGCGATACAATCACCGACTACTGCGCCACGGCCGTGGCCGATGTGCAGCGGTCCAGTGGGATTAGCGGAGACAAATTCAACTCCGACTTTTTTTCCTTCGCCTTTGTTGTTATGACCAAACTTATCTTGTTGTTGTAAAATAGTCTTAATAACTTGAGTACTGGCTTCTTGGCTTAAAAAGAAATTGATAAATCCTGGCCCAGCTATTTCCATCTTATCGATTTCCGGCCGCTCACCGAGAATATCAACAATTAACTGAGCAACATCACGAGGGGCTCGTTTGGCTTGTTTAGCGAGCATTAATGCAGCATTCGATGCGAAGTCACCGTGCGATTTATCTTTTGTATAGGTTAATTTAGCTTTGGCGCTAAATTCGGTTGGAATAATGCCCTGAGTTTTCAACTCTGCGACGGCATCGTTTAGCCAAGTTTCCACCACGTCTTTCACGGATAATAGCCCTTGTATCGGTTGAAATGCCGCTGGAATATCCACCGGCTTAAAAATGGACAGCTATTATCCTCAAAATCAGAGTGTGATGCGAGCTAATTAGCCCGCTTTTAATCACTCTTGGCTATTATGGTGCTGAATCTATTGAATCAGCCGTTTTCTTGCACGAATGCATCAAATTCCGTGAAGCCACCAATGTGATCTTTGCCGTGGAATATTTGGGGTACCGTATCAACGGGATGACCAATGGTTTTAGCCAAATCTTCCTTACTAATACCTTCTTCCCAGATGTCGATGTATTTAAATTCGAATTGTTTTATTTCGCATAATTGCTTGGCTCTACTGCAGTAACCACAGCCTGGACGGCCGAAAATAGTAATTTTGTTCATGATAAGTCCTAAATAATATATTGTGGAGATTGGCAATTATTATCTGATCAGAAGAATGAATAGTCTAATACAATCAAACTATCATATTGATAGTCTAGGCAGCGTAATTTTCAAGCAAGAATATCAAACTGTGACGGAGATCACACTTTTTAATTTCGGTATAACTGTGTTCTTTAAAAGCACCAATAAAAATGGCGGTTTGCTATATCTCGACTATATTTTAAGCTCGCAGGAATTAATAGAAGTAGATTAGCAAGTAGTTATTATGGTGTTTAATAGAAGTATGCTCGCTCGCAAAAATAGATTAATGTCTATGTGCGCGGCTTTGTGTCTAGTTATCGCCATCCTCCTCGGTACTCCCTCAGTTCAAGCCGAACCGGCGTTTCAATTTCATACTTTAGATAAACAAGACGGCATGATTTCCAGTGTGGTTTACGATATTGCTCAAGACAATGATGGTTTCATGTGGTTTGCTACAGAAGATGGACTGGTTAAGTATGACGGTTTTGAGTTTATTAATTATAGACACAGCCGAGCTGATGTGAATAGTTTGTCTAACAATGTTGTCCGAGTATTGTTGATAGATGCTCGAGGGCGTTTGTGGGTTGGTACTGATGGTGGTGTCGACTTATATCAAAAAGACCTAGATAACTTTGAGCGGATTAAATTGTCAGGCGATAAACACGATCATATAAAAATAGACCAGATTCGAGCCCTTCATCAAAGTGATGACGGAATACTCTGGATTGGCTCTGCTGCTGGCTTGAGTTCATTTGATTTTAACTCTAACAAAGTTGAGAATTATACCCAAACGAAAGTGAGGGCCATATATGAGGATGATAGGCAGCAGCTTTGGATTGGAACCTTGGGTTCAGGGCTTTTCTACTTTGATCGCTCATCAAATAACTTCGTAGAAATTACAGACAGAACAGAATTTCAAGATAAAAAAATTAGCGAGAGCATAATAGACATTTTTCAAGATTCTTTTGGCAGGCTCTTGGTAGCGACTTGGGGGACGGGAGTCTATCAATTACGAAGAAATGAGCTGAAATTAACCAAATTTAAAGCTCAGTTACCGAGCCCATTTGTTAGACATATTCATCAAGATGAAGAAAATAGACTTTGGTTTGCGACTGATAAGGGAATATCCATTCATAGTGTTACTGAGGAATCAACTAGATTCATTCAAGCAAATGGCGACGACACGGTTTCACTGCGTTCAAATAAGGTATATAAAATATTTCAAAGTAGAGACCAAACTGTCTGGGTTGGCACTCGAGGTGGAGGCGTAAGTAAACACTATCCATTGAGTCGCATTTTCGAAACATTCGTAAAGAGTAAAGATGAACGGTTAGGTCTAAATGATCCCTCTATTTATACAATGACGGAAGATAAGTCAGGTGATGTTTGGTTGGGGACTGAGTTAGGAGATTTGGTGAAGTTTGATGCTAGCCTACAATCTTTTGAACACCAGAAATTAACTTTAGATTCCGAACTATTTGAAAGCAGCATAAATGGAATAGAGCAATTAGATGGAGATACTCTTGTTATTGGTTCCGAGGACGGACTCTTCCGGTATAGTATATCTGACAAAGTTTTAGAAAAGTACTTAAATCATTCTGGGGAACATTTAGATAGAGGTGACGTCGTAGAGTTCGTACAAAAGGATAATTCAGGGAGAATTTGGATAGGCTTAGGAAATACTGGTCTAATTGTTTTAGATACCAATATTTCGACTTCGAAGAGAGCTAATGTTGTTGCAAGTATAGAGATTGAATTACCTACAGCTTTTTACGTTGCATCGCGCACGGAATTTATTGTTGGTACAAAAAAACTGGGAGCCATAAGAATTTTAGATAAAGATAACCAGCTCTTCTCCAGTAATATACCAGGAACTTCTGGAGCTTATATAACTGGCATTGCAATTAATTGGAATGAGGAACTATGGCTTTCAACTATGTCCAATGGAATTCTAGTGGTGGGTGAAAACGGAGTGGTTTCAAATGTGGATGAAGATCTAGGGTTACCAAATAACGCTACTTATTCCGTCTTATCTGATCATAAATCAAAAACAATGTGGTCTACCACTAATCTTGGTTTAGTAGCTATAGACCCTCTGGATTTTTCTATGTCGCACTTTAGATATAAAGACGGATTACAAGGGGATGAGTTCAACAATGTAGGTTTTATTGCTCGAAATGGTTACATCTATATTGCTGGCGCGAAGGGCTTTACGCGTTTTTTTCCGAGTCTTATTGCAGACAAAACACATTTAGAAAGAACGTTTGTAACAAATCTAAGTGTGGCAAATAAGGAATTAAAAATCTCTGATGGCACTGGAGCAGTGTTAGATAAATCTCTTTTTGTGAAGAAACAAATTACACTCGAATATGATCAAACTCCGTTTTCGATAGCTTTCACTAGTCCTCAATTTCGTAACCCTGAAAAGCTAGAATTCCGGTATAGATTACTTGGGCTAAACGAAAACTGGGTGACAGCATCATCTAGTTCCAAAGTAGCGACATATACAAATGTTGGCGAAGGAGAGTATTTGTTCGAACTACAAGTCCGAAAGATAGGGAGTGAATGGAGTAACCAAATCGAAAGAAAGACGATAGTAGTGAATTCCCCTTGGTGGTTTAATACATTCGCAAAACTCCTATATAGCTTAGTAATTAGTTTACTTTTATCTCTATTTATTTATCTTATCTGGAAAAAACGCCAAGCTGAATTATTGACCCAACAAACAGTTGAAGACAGCGAAAAGCGACTTCGATTAAGCTTGTGGGGTGGCGGGAACGAAATTTGGGATTGGAATATTCGCTCTGGCGAAGTTTTACGATCAGACGCCGACAAGAATATCAATATTAACTGCACAAAACTCTCCAGAAATTTAAAGGAACTTTCCTCGTATATTCATAAATATGACGTTGAGCGAGTAAAGGGTGCGTTGAATGAACATTTGACCGGAAAGACTGACTATTTTGATGCCGCCTATAGGATTCGAGACGATAAATTGGAATGGCGTTGGATTCAGGACCGAGCGAAAGTCGTAGAAACAGATGAAAATCAATTGCCAACGCGGATGTCAGGTACTCAAAAAGACGTGTCCGAAATCCATAGGAAAGATGAAGAGATTGAACGTTTGGGGCAAGCGTTCAGAACGACTTCCGATGGTGTTTGGATACGAGATCCTAAATGGCGTTTGACTGAATGCAATCCATCCTTTGAAAAAATCACTGGGTTTTCTTTTGCTGAAAAGAAAGGAGAGGAGCTTTGGTTTCCTGATGTTTCTGAACAGTCGGCCAACATCATCCAACGTATTCGCTTAAGCCTAATGGAGAAGGGCAATTGGCAAGGAGAAGTATGGGCAGAAAGAAAGGACGGAGATCCTTTCCCTCAAAAATTAACGGTAGATACTATTCTCGATGAAAAAGGATATGTCCGCTATTACGTTGGCGTATTCTCCGATATCACATTCCACAAACGAGCAGAGGAAGAGTTTAGAAAGCTGGCTAATTTCGACTCACTGACTGGTTTACCTAATCGTGCTTGTTTGTATGATCGGCTCAATCAAACAATAGAAAAAACTAAAATTCGTCACGAACGGTTTGCGATATTTATTGTTGATATTGATAATTTTAAACGTGTAAATGATTCTTTGGGCCATAGTGTGGGGGATATGTTGATTGGGGAGGTTGCTCAAAGGCTCACTAATCGTAATAGAGACGGTGACACCATAGCTCGGGTTGGTGGAGATGAGTTTGTTATTATTCGAAATGATATTCAGACATCGACAGAGGTAGCTTCCTTCGCTGAATCAATGTTGCAAGAGTTGAATCAACCAGTTTATGTCAAAGGGCAAAAACTCAGTCTTAATTTTTCAATTGGAATTACAATATCTCCAGATGATGGAATTACAGCTGAAAAACTTCTTAGAAATGCTGATACAGCAATGTATGAAGCCAAAAAGGAAGTTTTAAACTCCTATCACTTTTACTCCGTGGAACTCAATGACAAAGCTCGAAAGAAATTGGCTATGGAAAATGAACTACGGCGAGCTATTGAGCAAGGAAAAATTGACCTTGTCTATCAGCCAAAAGTTGATCTCAATACGGGAAGAATTTGCGGAATGGAGGCTTTGGCTCGTTGGACTCATCCCAAATTTGGATTTGTAAGTCCCGAAGAGTTTATCGGTCTTGCGGAAGAGACGGGGTTGATTCAACCGCTCGGCCATCAATTGTTGAGAAAGGCGGTAAGACAAACTAAAAAGTGGGTTGATGCCGGGATTATGAGAGGAAGAATGAGTGTGAATTTGTCGGCTCATCAATTCTGGCACAGAGACTTGACTCAGGAAGTTACTGAAATATTAGAGCAAGAAAATTTAGATGCTCGACATTTAGAACTTGAACTGACTGAAAGTGTCTGTGTTCAAGAAATAGACCAAACCATTAAACAAATGGAAGCCATGCAGCGTTTAGGTGTGAGTTTGGCTCTAGATGATTTCGGAACCGGCTATTCTTCATTAGCCCAATTAAAATTGCTACCTCTTAACGTACTTAAAGTCGACAAGAGCTTTATTCAAGGTATTGAAGATAATAAACAGGATGGGAATATCGTTAAAGCCATCATCGACATTGCAAGCAACCTAGAGCTAAATGTGGTGATTGAAGGGGTAGAAACCAAAGAGCAATGCGATCTCTTGTGGAAAAGCAGAGCACGAATTATACAAGGCTATTTCTTCAGTAAACCTTTGAAGTCACAAGAGTTAGAAAAGCTATTTCACCGCCAATGGTCTGTTTCAGAATATTTAATGGCCGTTACAGATAATGTCACTAGTTTAGGCGTCCAGCCTTAAGATCCTGAGTTCCTCTAAACAACCCCAAGTTTCTCCAGCTTTGTTAGCTCACAAGTAAAAGCTAAATCATTTTGAATTTTCAAGTAGAATTCTGTGTTTTCATCTGGCTATTTCATCAAATGTTGAGTGTTGAGACACATTAGCGTTATCTCTTCAATCGACCTAAGTATCTCCGTTTAGTCAAGTTATTCTCAATTAGAGATTATACAAATGGCAGAACTGTGATCTAGTTCTCATGTCTTGATCTTTGTCATAAAGCTCTGTATATTGCCAAATAGCATAAATGATCTGTTTTTTAATTGATGTAGCATTAAGCTATTGTGAATGGGGTTGAATTGAGATGTTGGAAATTAGAAGTAGGTTACTCGTAGCTTTAGTCTATATCGCCTCTGCTTTTGCACTTTGTATCGGCATAATGTCTTTTGGCATAGGTAGTTTTTTTCTTATAGACAGCTCAGAAGTTGACCTTTCAAGTCAGTCAATAGCCCGTGTTCGTTCGGTCGACCCAAGTCAGTCAATAGCCCGTGTTCGTTCGGTCGACCCAAGT
>JAHRVB010000261.1 GCA_019090895.1 Kangiellaceae bacterium | reverse complement strand
ATTCGGTGCTGATAACGTATTAGTTATACCATACGAATTGTTGAGGAATGAGCCATCGTTATTCTTAAAAAATCTATCGGAATTCTTAAGTTTACCTGAAATCAAGTCGAAAGAGTCTAATAGAGAAAATAGGCAAAATATTTCACTAAACGACTTTCAAATTCAAGTGATCAGAGCTGCAAATGTGCTAGGTTCTGATTCTTCGTTAACGCCCCATAAAACCTTTTTGCACAAAATTGGACGTCTGTTCGTTAAGCTTGTGAAAAATCATGGCTCGAATGTTTTAACTGTAAAAGTCGACTCTCAATTCAAACAGAATGTTGAGAATATGGTAGAGGACTATTTTGTAGAAAGCAATGTACGCCTATCTAAATATATTTCCAGAGATATTAGTGAGTTAGGGTACAAAACGAAATGAGAGAATTTACCATAAGAGTTAACTTCATTTCTAATTTGTATAGAGATAAGTGTGCTAATCGACGGTTTTGTGAGGGAGTTTAATGTCTAAAGACTTTAAGTCGCTTGTTAAGAACACTTCAATACTTGGAGGTGCGCGAGTCGTAGAGTTCATTGCTGGATTAGTTAAAGTTAAATTAGGAGCAGTAATGCTAGGCACCGTTGGTATTGGTGTCTTTAGTCAACTAAATTTCCTTTCTCAAAAATTATCCAATTTCACTATGCTCAGCACTGGTGAAGCATTAGTGAAACAAGTTGCGGAAAATGCTGACAATGACGAGTCAAGACAATTAATTTTATCAGCATTAAAATCCTATATTCTGTTAGTGTCATTTTTTATGCTTGCATCACTAGTTGTTCTATTTATTTTATCTGAAAAAATCACTTTATATGTATTTGGTGATTTGCAATATTTCCATGCTTTCTTAATTGCGTTGGTCTCGTTGCCGCTACTTATATTAAATAGCATACCCTATGCTTTAATGCGTGCATTCAAGGATTTGAAAGCAATAGCAAAGGCGAGAGTCTTAATTGTTGTAATAAATCTAGTTCATTCCTTGCCATTGATTTATTTTTTCTACTTAGAAGGGGCTGTTGCGTCGGTATTTTTCTCTCATTTAATCGGATTATTGATCAATTATTTACTTGCTAAAAAACTGTATTTTCAGAAGTATAACATTTCGCTAGTGAATGTTTTCAAGGCACAGCTGATACCTAAGTTTGTTAAAGAGCTTGTTAAGTTTTCTGGCTTTGGATTGTCCATAGGTTTGTATGTCATCGTTAGCGAGTTTGTATGTAGAGGGATTGTAGTGACCTCATTGGGGATAGAAGCAATAGGTTTGTACAGCCCCGTCGTGATGTGGTCAACTTTGTTTACAGGATTTTTAGTTCCGGCACTAACAACCTATTTGTATTCTAGTTTATGTCAAGCTAAGAATAATAGTGAAATATCGTTGTTACTCAATGATGGGCTAAGGCTAGCTACTTTTGGACTTATACCTTTATTGTTTCTTGCGATTCCCTTTCGCGATTTAATTATCGCCGTTTTCTATTCAAGTGATTTTCTTGAAGTTGGAAAGTACCTACCATTTCATTTTTTGGGTGTTGTTTTTCATGTTTGGTTCTCTGTACTTGGTAAGTCAATGACTTCGACTGGACGGATTGGACATCATGGTTTTTTCCGATTCTTGTTTTTATCCTTGGATATAGGTGTTACGTATTATTGTGTACTGGAGTGGGGGCTTTACGGTTGGATGTTAAAGCATATTGTAAGTCCCGTAATATTTTATAACGTATACTTAATTTATTGTAAAAGGAATATGAGCTTAAAGTTAAGCGTGAATAATGTCAGTTTAATGTTTTACTTGTTACTCGGCAGCGGAGTTCTAATATGCGTAGATGCTTTTTTTGATCTCGGCGCAATGGCAAATTACTTTATCGGACCGGTGCTTTTGTTCTTTAGCTGGCATTTTTTGAGAGGATTTGAAAAACAGCTGTTAATTACAAAAAGCAAGAGAATTTTACAAAGGATAGGTCTAAGCAAAAAATAGACATCGATGTTTTTAAAGGGGCTTTAAATGTTAAATTTTTTTATTAAAGATGAGTATCAAGAATATCACACTCAAAAATTCAAATTGAATCAGTTGAGTAAAAATATTGATAAACATATATGGTTAGTTTGTGCGCCTAAGTCAGGTTCTACTTGGTTGACTAGAATGTTACATGGAATGTTAAAATGGGATTCGGTTAAATTGGTCCCTAGCTTTGGGAATAGAGAGCAGGAACTTGATCTAAGTCCTTTACTTGCAAAAGGGACTAAAGGGAATCTTATTACCCCTCATCAACATTGCCGTTATAGCGCTTATACCCATGAAGTTATTGATGCATTAGATACCAAGGTTATTCTCCAAGTAAGGGATATCTTTGATACGGTAATCAGCTTTTACGATCATATTGAAAATGAGGGTCCTACCTTTCCGAGTGGATTTATGAACCAACAAAGCTGGGATGTGTTAGATGAGCACGCGCGTTGGTCTTATTTGGTGGATCTTGTCATACCTTGGTACTTCAATTTTTATTGCAGTTGGATGACATCTCCACTTTATAAAGAAAATAGAATTAAAATTGTTACCTACAATGAGTTGCGAAATAACACCGTTAATACGGTAGGTGCAGTGCTTGATTTTTGTGGTGAATCAAGGAAATCAGAAACTATTCAAGCTGTAATCGATAAATTGAAGAAGAAGAATACTCGTCAGAATAAAGGGATCGTTGGTCGAGGAGATACTTTGCCTGATGAATTAAAAGATCGTATCCGTAGTTTTACCAGATACTATCCGTCAGTCGATTTTGAGCCAATGGGGTTATGAACTCGATAGTGTCATCACAAATATCATGAACAGCTCAAAGAAAGTGGTTCTGGTTGCCAATGCAGCATTTACGATCACTAATTTTCGATCAGAGTTAATTGGCGAGTTTATCAGTAGAGGGTACAAAGTGGTTGTTGCATGCCCAGAATCTTGCTTGTTGTCAGGTCAGGAAAATGTATCCGATACCATTGGTGAGTTGGGTGCCAAACACTATGCTATTCCGTTATCTAGAAGTGGTATTAATCCGTTTTCAGAAATCAAGCTTTTCTTAAGTCTGCAAAAGCTATTTAAGAAAGAAGATCCAGAGATAGTTTTAAACTACACGATTAAACCAACTGTCTACGGGTCTATTGCTGCAAAGAGCTCTTGTAGAGCTAAAGTCTTTTCTACTATTACTGGTCTAGGGTATTTATTCACAAGTAATTCATTAAAGAGCAAGATATTGGGTTTTGTAGTTAAACTCCAGTACTTTATCGCGTTTAAATTAAATCATACTCTTTTTTTTCAAAATAACGATGATTTAGAGCTACTACAAAGCATTGGTTTGTTAAAAAATGTACGAACAAAAATAGTTAATGGTTCCGGTGTTAATCTGACTACTTTCAAATCAACTGGGCGACATAAAAGGCCGAAAAGTTTCTTAATGATTGGCCGGATTCTAAAAGATAAGGGGATTGATGAATATATTTCTGCAGCAAGAAAACTGAAAATTAAACATTCAGACGTTCTTTTCCAAGTCCTTGGCCCGTTAGATGAAAACCCTGCTGCGTATGGTTTAAGCGATATCAATAAGTGGCAAAAAGAAGGAACTATCGAGTACATATCTCCCAAAAAAGATGTTAGACCTTTCCTAGAAGCCGCTGAAGTTTTTGTGTTACCTTCTTATCGAGAAGGAACTCCTCGCTCGACTTTGGAAGCTATGGCCATGGGGCTACCAGTAATCACAACAAACGCTCCCGGCTGTAAAGAAACAGTAGAAGATGGAGTAAATGGATTTGTTGTAAAGGTAAAAGATTCTAATAAACTAGCCGAAGCAATGGAAAAATTCATTGTAGAGGATAAGCTGGCCAGCCGAATGGGCCTTGAAAGTTTGCGGGTGGCAACCGATAAATACGATGTTGCGAAAGTTAATCAAGCGATTCTTTCGACAGTAATTGGTTAAAGCGTATTTTGTAATTAGAATTACACGTTTCGTTAATAAACGAATTATCAAGAGAGAATAAATAATTGACCTTCATAGTTTTAGCCCTATTGAGTTTAGTGATGTCTTTGATTTTAACTAAATGCTTACAGATTTATACACTCAAGAAGAATATCATTGATGTTCCGAATAAGAGAAGTTCGCATTCAGTCCCGACTCCTAGAGGAGGTGGTATGTCAATAGTCATTACATTTATCATCGGGATTCTAGCGTGCTTTGTGCTAGAGTTTATTACGGCCGAATTTACACTACTTATTGTTGGTGCTGGCTTGATAACTGCCGTAATAGGTTTTATGGATGATCATAGCCATGTAAAAGCCGGTGTCCGACTTATGTGTCATTTCATCAGTTCGATCTTAGTGGTGTATGCAGTAAATGGTTTACCCGCATTGACGGTTTTTGAAATGAGCATTGAATTTCAATATCTTGGTTGGCTGATCGCTGTATTGGCCTCAGTTTGGATTCTTAATCTTTTCAATTTTATGGATGGAATTGACGGTATTGCTGGAGTTGAAGCGGTGTCTTCAACCATAGTAATGGGAGCTATTTGCCATTATTTCTTTAGTGCGCCTAATGTAGCGTTATTGCATTTCCTACTTGGTCTTTCGTCTTTAGGATTTTTGTTTTTCAACTTCCCACCAGCGAAAATTTTTATGGGAGACGCTGGAAGCGGTTTCTTAGGTCTGATGCTAGCAATGCTTTTATTATTAAGTTCCCATATATCAGAACCCTTGTTTTGGTGTTGGCTGATCATGTTAGGTGTATTCATAGTCGATGCTACTTTCACATTGCTCAGACGAATGATTAATGGTTTCAAGTTACACGAGGCGCATTGTAGTCATGCGTATCAATTCGCCTCTAGAAAGTACGGTGGTCATTTGCCGGTAACTTTAGCCGTATTATTAATAAATATACTATGGCTAGCTCCAATAAGTATTCTCGTCGCTCTGGATTCAATTACAGGAATTGTCGGATTATTAATCGCGTATACACCACTAATATTTTTTGCATTCAGATACAATGCAGGCAAGTCTGAAGAGGTAACAAATGCATAAGTTTCTAGTAATAATTGGAGCCGGAGGGCACGGACAGGCTGTTGCGGATTTAGCAGCTATTTCGGAGAAGTGGAATAGAATAGCATTTGTTGATGATTGTTATCCAGAGAAAAGAGAAGCTTTAGGGTATGAAATTATCGGTAAAATTAACTCTATCTATGAAGGAGAAATGAGCGATAATTTTTTTGTAGTAGCTATCGGCAATAATAAGACTCGTTCTCTATTAATTGAAGATATCAATGAGGCAAAACTCAAATTAGTTTCATTAATACACCCTAATGCATGGGTGAGTAAGCACGCTACCATTGGAAAAGGGGTAGCTGTAATGGCCTGTGCTGTTGTAGGGACTAATGCAATACTAGGAGATGGTTGTTTAATTAATGCAAACGCAACGGTTGATCATGATTGTAAATTAGAAGTTGGAGCCCATCTAGGTGTTGGAGTACACTTGGCTGGAGGTGTTGTTGTTGGCAAAAATGCTTGGTTACAAGCCGGCTCGTGTGCTGGTTATCATGTTATAGTTGAACCGGGAGTGACGATCCCTACTGGTGTTGCCCTTTCGCCAAATAAGCAATAGCAATTATATATTTAACGAGTAATAAGTCAAAGTTCACTATTGAAATACTGGAGCGTATCCCTGCCGAAGGTTTAATACGTTAATAGATGTGAATTTATGGACTAAAATTGT
>JAHRVB010000020.1 GCA_019090895.1 Kangiellaceae bacterium | reverse complement strand
GGTGCGCTTCAATACAGTTGTAAAATCGGAGTTTCTCATTGGGACCAACGTGCTGGAATGCCTAAGCAATTGCCCGGCCCAGAGCCGGTAATGTTCTTTGCACCGAGTCAAGCAGAGAAACGAATTAAAGAATGGGGAGGCGCTCAATTCCAGCGTAATATCGCTGAAGTTTGGACTGTATTCACTGGATTTGTTGAGGGATGGATGGATATTGAGCATCACAAAGGAACAACTGAAACGGAGCTGGTCTATCAAAAGTTGCTTTCTGGCAGTTTTAATCCTAAAGCGGGTTATATCGTTTCCCTTTGGGACAAGTAAAGTATTAAGTATCCTATTAACGGAATCTCTGATTAAGACCTATCCTACAGGTTATAGTTAATGGTCAATCTATTAATGGACAAAGAAAAACAACTTCGAGTTGTATACCATACTCCGATGAACGAGTTACTCCTCAGGGCTCGTCGGTCGAAGCGCCGTCGATAGCGACTCATGTACCAGGGCTTTTTGTTGAAGGTTGGTATTATGAGTCTAGCATTGGCGACTTAGATGAATGCAGTGGTATGACTGTTGTTTACGGGAATTATGGACATTATTATACTGAGGATTATCCTTACGGGTCGATTTGTGTCGTCGGACAACTCTATAATTCCTTCATTTTTGATTCATCGGCATTTATAGGCGAATAATGTACCGGGTTAACAGCCTATATAACAATAAGTTGCTAATATCCAAGCCATTCAATTGTCAGACCTAACTTAGATTAAGCTCCTAGAGAATTTAGGGGAGTAACATTGTCATGGATATTCTATGAGAGCATGCAATAAACGGGATGTTGGTCTAAAATAGAACTAGCTTTTGGTCTTAACCCCTTATAAGAATTAAACAGAAGGTTTCCTATTTCATCCTATTTATCTAAACAAGACGAGTCCAGAGATGTGGTTAACATCCTCTATAACAACTCGCTAGCAGGAATTTTTGTTACCTTTCTAGCTGGTACGGTGCTTGTATTTGGTTTTGAAACGCCAGAACTCAACACGATCAAACTTGTTTGGTGGAGCATTCTCGCCGGCTTACTTATTGTTCGTTTAACTGACTTTTTCTATTGGCGAACCCGATTACAGGGCACGGAGTTTGACGGAAAATGGACATTAAGACGTTTTATTGTCGGTGCATTAGTAACGGCGATAATGTGGAGCGCCTATGTGTTGCTCACTAGTCAAAGAGTTGGCGTAATCGAATTAGCTTTTACTATCATTATCGTGGCAGCGATGGCTGGGGGCTCAGCCACCGTGTTAGCTAGCTCGAGATTAGCGGCCATTGGTTACTCTAGTATATTGTTGTTCCCTAGTTCATTGGTGCTAATCCTTTCGAGTGAGCACTTTCAAAATCTTCTTGGAATGCTTGGTTTATTCTTTGGTGTTGTAATGGTTATATCTTCTGATAAAACCATTAAGTTTACAAAAAACGCAATCCGATTGAAGAACCATAATGCTATTCTCGTTGAAGAAATGAAAAAGGAAAAAGCTGAAGTCGGAAGAATTAATCAAGAGCTCAATCAAGCTTATGTAAAACTTCACAAGATCAATAGCTCGTTAGAAGACGAAGTCTTTCAACGAACAGAAAAAATACACCAACTATCAAATCTAGATCCTTTAACACAATTATACAATCGGAATGCACTTACTCGGGCGCTAAATGGTTTGTTGAAAGAATCGAAGGAACAGGATGTTCCGCTAGCAGTTCTTTTTATTGACCTAAACGGTTTTAAGAAAATTAATGACGCTTTAGGACATGATGTCGGTGATAGAGTTCTAAAAATCATTACTCAGCGGATTATTAAGGAAAAGGAAAATGGTAATATCGGACGTTGGGGGGGCGATGAATTTGTATTAGCTCTTCCAGGTTACACTGTAGAGCAGGCCATTAAGAAAGCTCAACATACCATTCGAACAATAGAAGAAACGATTTCATTCGATAAGAATATTTCGTTGAATGTTGGTGCTTCTGTGGGGGTGGCGATGTCACCAATGCACAGTGACGATGTTATGCAGCTTATTCAGTTTGCCGATATTGCAATGTATGAAAATAAAAAATCGAAACAAAACATGCCCGTGGTATTTTCAGAGAAACTACTACAAGCAGCACAGCAGACTGAGCAATGGCGTGAAGGGCTTAGTCATGCCATCAATAGGAATGAGTTAAAATTAGTTTATCAACCAATCATCTCTACTAATAATAGTAAAATCGCAGGATTTGAAGCGTTACTCCGTTGGAAGTTTGAAGGAAAACAAGTCAGTCCAATCGTATTTATTCCCATAGCGGAACAATCAAGTTTGATTATTTCTATCGGTGCCTGGGTACTTCGTCAAGCCTGTGTTGATGCACTTAGGTGGTCTGATTCAAGTGATGGAACGCTTTCTGTTAATGTTTCAATGGTGCAATTACTTCACGATGAATTTATGCAAACACTTGACGATGTTTTGAGAGATACTCTTTTTCCTCCAGAAAAACTCCTGCTAGAAATTACGGAATCTGTCTTTGCAGAAAGTAAAGATAAAGTCTCGTCCATATTAAAGAGAATAATGGAGAGAAAGGTGAGAGTTTCTATTGATGATTTTGGTACTGGCTATTCTTCGTTATCACAACTTCAAACGTTACCTTTCCACGTAGTAAAAATCGATAAAACTTTTATTGCCAATATCGACGAGAAAGGCGGTGCGATTATTAGAGCTGCTCTTTATATTGCTCGAGAACTAGGGTGTAAAACCGTTGCAGAGGGAATCGAAACTAAAGAGCAAGCAATGGCGCTAAACTCTATGGGTGTAGATTATATGCAAGGCTTCTTATACAGCAAGCCAAAAGACATCGTCGAATTACTCGAGTTCATTAAAGAAATAGACGGTGCAGTCCGAGTTGTTCGCTAACAGTCCGATGGAGCCAACCGCATTTAATTGAGTGAAGCTCATTTATCTTTTCGTTCATCTCCATTGGCAATTACAAACTATTTGCTATTTCATTCCCATGCGATTAAACTCTCCGCGACTTAAAAAACTAAGTCAGTCTTTTATTCACTAACCGCAGAGGAGAATTAATAATATGTTTTTGATAACTTTCTTATGCCGGTCTTTTTTCGAGTCTTAATTGCTCTTTTTAGCTTAATTACGATTCGTAAATAAGCTGGTCAAAAATCTTGTTCGATAATAATGGTCTTCTATTCCTATAGTCGTGTTTTCGCATGGCCAAGGAAACGGTTGATAACTTTCTATACGTGTTCAAAAAGTTGTCCTTGAATGCGAATCTATGTAGGAATTGTCGAACTAATTGTCAGTCTAAATTCCAAGCTGAAAAATTCTGACTGAGCAACAATCTTATTTCTTGGGAAATCGAGGTAAGTTGGAGGTGCATCATGCGTTTTAATAACTTAAATCATAATTTATTTTTTTGAAGTAACCAGTAAACGAAGGAAAGGTTACCCTTCAGAAACTCAAGTTAAGCGTGGCGACAGAGTCGTTCACGGTAATAAAGAGCTTTCAGAAAAATTGGGTAGAAATGATCCTTGCCCGTGCCTGTCAGGTCGAAGATTTTAAGGCTTGTTGTCTTAAAGGCGGCCGATTTGATGGATCGAGACGTGATCATTACTTCAGGGAATAGATAGCAAAACCAATTAGTAATTTACACCATTTAATTTCTCAGCATCATTTATGGTGCTGAATATTGGCGCATGCCAAAAGGAAAAACTAATGAGAACAACATACAATCGTAAAACGTCACCAAAAGTTATAGGCGGACACGTTCAAAGAAAAAATAATCACCAGAAAACGGCGCAACAGGGATATGTGGTTGACAGAGTAAAGCCTAGTCGAGGTTTTATTCATGTATTGAGTAAGCGTGATATTCATGATTTCGTCGAAATGCTTCCTGATTGGATAGATATTTCTGTTGGTATAGAAGCCATTTTCTTAGCCAGTGAAAACGAATATAGCGATGCTTATTATAAGCATTATTCGAAAGAAGGAACTGGAGTGATATGGCTTTGTGCATGGCAGAAAGGATTATGGATTGAATACTCTGACCATTATTTCCAGGAGCATCGATGGTTATTTGATACTCTGGGCGTTATTTGTCAGTGGGATGATAAGCAGTCTATTGGTGCTGACAGCGAACAGCAAGATTCATATTGGACTTGTTATTTTACTTTAGCACAAGCAAAAGCCTTTATGTTGATGCATGTTTTCTTACATGAACTCGGTCATCACGTGGACAAACAACGAAGTCGAAAGTCTGATCGTATGGTGGGTGGTGAGCGTTTTGCCGAAGAATATGCTAATCGCCGATTCAAAGAAATTTGGCCAAGGTATATCGCTTTCTTTGGTAATCCGATACAAAGCAATTAGATAATCATAATAAGAGATAGGTAAAGCAATTGGATAGATAGAGACTAAGGCTGTTACTCCTTTTGCTGTCCTTGTAATGAAAATTTAGAATTAAGAGAAAGAATCAATGAAAAAAATACTGAGTACACTTGAGCGTCAAATTAAGTCAGGATCGAAGTATCTAAGTTATATTCTGAGGCATCATCCAGAGGAAATTGGTGTCGATATGGATTCCAAAGGCTGGGTTAATGTCGAGCAGTTGATTGATAAGTCCATCCAATATGGACAACTATTAGATAATTCGTTGGTCACTCAAATTGTGAGTACCAACAATAAACAACGATTTGCTATTAGCGGAAATGGGCAAATGATTCGTGCTAACCAAGGGCATAGTGTCAAAATCGAACTGGATCTCGAGGCAACTAGTCCGCCAGCTGTGCTTCTTCACGGAACAGCACAAAAAAACGCCGAACAGATAAATGCCCAAGGTCTGTCAAAAATGCAACGTCATCATGTTCATTTGTCACAAAATAAAGACACAGCAATGGCGGTTGGGTGCCGTTATGGAAAGTTGTTACTACTCGAAATTGATGCGACAAGGATGGTCGATGACGGTTTCGTATTTTACAAAACTGTAAATGCTGTTTGGCTGGTCGGTCATGTTCCGGCTGAATACATAAAGAAAATTGATTGCTAGTACTTAGCTCGGCCGCCCCCGCCTTCAAATGGTCTGAGCGTAGTCGGAGCCTACTATTAATAGATGAAATACAAAATAAATAGAGTCTCATTAGCAAATCATTAGCAAATCCTTAAGCTTTGGATCTCGATCATAGGTATTTTATCGATAGTAAATTAATACCGTGTTCAAGGCACAAGGATTAAAAAATGACAATCGCAACAATAAGAAATATATGTAACAACCTTTTAGCAATACTAATGGTCACATTACTGGTTGCTTGTGGCGGTGGTGGGTCCAGTACGCCAGAAGACCCCCTTCCAGTCGCTGATACCGTTCCTGATACGTTTAGCTTCACGGATCAAGAAGATGTTGAGTTTGATATTTTAGTTCAGTCAGCGCCTATAACTATTTCAGGTATCGATGCTGCATCAACTATAAGCGTTACCGGTGGTGAATACTCTATCGATGGAGCAAGCTTTGTTTCTGATTCTGGATCCGTTTCAAATGGTCAAACTATCATCGTTCAACAAACATCTGCAGCAACTTCGAAGACAATTACTGATGTTATTTTAACGATTGGTGGCGTGTCTGATACTTTTAGTGTGACTACGGTGTTAGTTTTAAACGAAGATTTCGTTGAAAAAGCTGAGCTAATTACGCTTAATTCGATCAATGTCTATGATGGATATATCAATATTGATGATGCTGGAATTCTAGAACCCGATTTCGATAATCTAAATTCCGGTGATTTACTTACCATAGATATTGAATTTGATTTAAGTGAATTATTGGTTGAAGAATACCTTTTTCGAGTTCAGCTAATGCCCCAAAGCGTAGTCAGTCAATTTGGCGAGGGCGAGACTTTAGGTAAAATAATGACACAGGATTTAATCGCCAATGAAGGTGAAGAAGTTATCGATTTGGGTGGTGCACTAGTAGAAGTGGAAGTGGTTGGAGAGAATCATGCGTTGCTTCATGCGAAGTTACCAGCACTCTCGCAAAATATTGAATATCGAATAATGGTAACACCAGAAGTTAGTTTTTTAGCCTCGAATAACGAACCTCAATTGGAAGAGCTAGCCATCATCCCAGTACTGATCAAAGACGAGGTTCTAACTATTAACAAGCTAGATTTGGCGCTAGTATCAGTCATAGAGCCACCTGTTTTACTTGATAACAATGATTTCACCCAAGTCGAAATTGCAGGAACTTTTGACAACAACGGATTCTCAAGTAAGCCTATTTTCCAATCACAGATAGATGTTGATGTTACTAGCTTCAATCCCACAGAAAATATAGAGCTGACGATGAGTTGGACAACCTCAAAGGGCGATACGTTTCAATTAGGTTTATTGAGTGTTGATGATTCTGGTGGACCAGTCGTGAGCGATAAGGCTATTTTTGAGGTTCCGAGAGATGGTGGTCAGTCAATCCAGTTGCCAGTCGTTGCTTATGTAACTGAACCCACACAGATACAAATGTTGGCCTTTGCCACACCGATTCGTGAGATAGCAGACAATGTACCTGAGAGCGCTAATTTTGTGCTTGATATAAAGATTGTCGATGAGCAAGGAAATACAGGTGATAGTGCGGCCAGTTTTGATTTTAATCTCCCTTTAGTTAGTCAAGATTTGCGAGCAATGATCCAAGCTGATGATGACATTATTAAGTATACCGTTTTAAGAGCGGGGGAAACGAATTCGGCTTGTTTGTTTGTACCAGTCGATATCGACACCGATCTAATCATTGCTGGTTCAAATGCAGAAGTTTTTGCGGCAACATGTAATGACCCGAGAGAGAAACAACTTTGGAGATATGATCGACAAACATTACAGTTGATTAGCAAAGTGCTCGATACTGAAGGAGGAAATTATTGTCTCACCCTGTGGTCAGACAATATTTTTCCTAACACGTATCGTGCAACCCGTTGCGAGTTTGACCCGGAAAATAATAATCTCGGTCATGTTAATCAACGTTTTCATTTTGAAGAAGGGGAGCCGATTGAATCAGATTTAGTGCCGACGTATCTTGATGTGGAATTTAGCAATTCAACAAACCAAGTGGTTGTACTCGATTACGACATTTTAGGAGCACCTAATTTCTTCACCGATTCTGAAGGCGTTGATATTGACCGGAAAGGACGAGTTTTTAATGTCGGTGATAGCCAGTCATACCAGTTTGGCGATGACGATATCGTATCTGTCGAAGTGAGTTACGGTGGCGAAAGTTCGATAAATTTCAAACCTGTTCCGGGAGTTGTTGCCAAAGGAAATGCAGCTTTAACAGCGACTGTTTTTAATTCAACCAACGATCTAGTGGTCGCTAATTTTGAATACCAAAACCATCTCACTAAACAACTGACTTTTTTGGCCGGAAATCTCACTCCAGTCCAAGTTAAGAATGGTGCTCAAGCAAAATTTCAATTACTTGGTGTTGATGTGGCTACTTTAGGTGAAATGGAAGAATCGACCGTCAGCGAGTCATTTCTGTCGAGTGATAGTGCGGAAGATGCGATCGATGATGCGCCCGATGCAGGAGAAATAGTTGGAATAGACTTTGGCAATGATGATTATGAGCGTGAGCTTTTTAATATCACAATCATCGTTTATGGGATTCCTCTAAAAGTAGCGGGCAGTCTTGAAGGAGCGCTGACTTTAAAAGGTGATCTTAGTGAAATACAACCTCTTGGAGTAAGTGCAGACATTGAGTCTAATATGAGATTGGCTGCAGTATTGTCTGCTAGCGCTGATGCTGGCATTGCAGAAGCTGGTATTGATGCAACCATTACGATAATCGATAAGACTTTGAGTTTTGATGCTTCGGGTCAGTTTAATGCAAGTACTGATCTAACAGCTCCTAAAATAACTTATACCACTGATGTCAACGTTGAGCTCGATATTGATATTTTGAACGGTAAAATAGAAGCCTTTGTTGAGTACTATCGACCTTGTCCTTGTTTATCGCTAGTGAAAAAGGTGCGTAAAGAAATCACCTTGTATCAATCACCATCAGCCTTTAGCTCGCATACCAATTTCTACAAGGGGGAAGCTACAGCGCTAGAATTTAAACTTTAGTTTTAATTTCTTTTTTCAAAAGTGAATAGAATCAAGGGTCGGAATCGTATGAAAATGCTATTAAAAATGGTTTCCATTATTTATTGCACAATGCTAGTGGCTATTGAAATGCCTATCAATGAAGGAGCATTTGGGCATTCAGATAGGTGTTATTCCGTTTATCATCTTAAACAAAAATTAAGGCTTGAAGTAGTGTTTGGAGAGTCTGCTCAAAAGCAGTACATCAATTCGAATTTCGATATTCATGTTAGGGAAATTGAACCCCAGTTAGACAATGTCGCGGATTCATCACAAAGTGACTTAGAAAAAAACATAGATACTTTTGTATTTTTGATAAAACCGAAGAAAACAGGCAGTTTGAATTTGACTAAAGAGTATGTAGACAAGTATCAACACCCATTTTTAGTTAATTTTGACAGTGGTACCGGTGAGTTAATAAGTATCGATTCAACGGCTCAGGACACAGGGTTAAAAAAGGAGTTCTTGGGCTATGTCGATCTCTTTCAATACACTGAAAAAGAAGGTTCTTATGCTTATCGAAACGGCAATGGGAACTATAACGCAAGTGTGTCGCATGCTAATGGTTCAGGTCAGCGGTTAAATAAGATCAACCAAGGCTATACCGATGATAATTCAGCACTAACTGTTAATCGTAGTGAGTTTTCAATAGTGCTTGAAGAAAGTTCTGATACGAGAGCCTGTTTTTATCATTCGGCCAAAGGCGATGATCTTTTTACCAGTTCTATGGGAAAAAGTGCCTACGTTAGGGGTAAAGGGAGTGTTGAGATCTCGGTTACCAATTCATCCCAATTGCCCCTCGGTCACTATTTTTATTCGCTCACCAGCGACCTTACTCAATGGCCAACCTACTCGGCAGAAAGCCGAATTTCAGAAGAGCAGGCCTTTGCTCTATTACCTGACTTCATTATTCAACTTCAATCACTCATCGATGACAAAGCAGCGTTTGCCAAAATGATGAAAAGTAAAAAGCACTTATGGCCGTTCTTGGCTGACTTCATGGCAGACAATAGTACCAATTTCAATCTAGCGAATCGGGTGATTTGGTCACTTAACCACATTAATTCGACTGAATCGATCAGCGCTTTGCTAAAGGTCACTATGAGTGACTTACCTGATAAGAGTGTTTACCGCTCAATTGTGACTCTAATTACAACTTCAGCGGCAATTGATGAGGATGGTATCGAACAATTGACAGGGTACCTTACCGAAATGAAATTTTCCGATGATAGCTCACAGCATTCTTTATTACTTTTGCGGACGTTAGGCGCATTGGCAAAGCACCGTAGTCAGTATTCCCCGAATCAAGCAGCCCAAATAAAGCAATATTTGTACAATAATATTGAAGGAGCGAGTGATCAGTTTAAAGCCTCTATTTATGATTCCATAGGCGCAATGGGTGAAACTGTCGACCGAGAAGGAATCGAGTTGTTGGTTAATGGATTGGCAGGTGAGTCCATTACTACCAAGAATGCGGCAATAAATGCACTTGAGAAATTACCTTATCAAAAGGACAATAGCGATTTATATATTTCTGAATTTGATAGAAATCAGGATTCAGGAACAAAGAGTAAGCTCATCGCCTTATTAGGTAATACATCTCACGATGATGTTTTAGCCAAAGACAAATTGTTATCGATCGTAGGCGGCACGACTGCAGCAGAATACAAAAGAACTTCAATCACTAGCTTAGACAGAGTTAAGTTTGACTATGGCAGTGATGAGATTGAGATCCTCAAATCTCATCTTCGGAGAGAAACGGATAAATCGACGGTGAAAAAACTAGCTCGGTTAGTGCTGAAGTATCAACGACAAAATCCTGTCTATCCGTGATTCTTCTTCAGAGTCGCGCCTCTGCTGTTGACGATGACTCTTTGCACTCAAACCTTTCGTTTCACCTGAATAATCTCGATTATCCTTCCTCTTTAGCTTTTTACCTTTTCTTTTAGTTTTTTTTCCGTTCATTTCTTTTTAGTTTACGTAATCTACATTCCTCGAAACGGAGGAACTGCAATGAAAAATAAGTTGAATCGATGGGTGAGTTTCACTCTTGTAAACTTTCTGGTTTCTATTAACTGCATGGCAGATCAGGGGATTACCAGTGCGACTCACGAGCAATTCCAAGGGCAAGTGATATTTTCTAGCCAGCCGATTAGTTTTAAGAAGGAAATTCAGAGCCAGTTTAAGAAGTCCTTTGATGTGAATAGTGATATCTACGGTAGGGTTTATCTGTCTAAGGCAATTAATCATCACCCAATGCGTGATGGCGGTAGCCAATCTCAAGGAAAGTATGAAATAAGGGCATTTATCGACGATAAACCAGTTTCAGTAAAATGGGGAGTATTTGACCAAGTTGCTTTATCGGGGCGCAAAGGAAATGAATGGACTACCTTTCAATTTTCACCGAGACCTAAAGATGTCTCAACAAGCAACGCGCGAATAGTTTCTGAGCATTTCACTCAAGCAGTTCAGGGACTTCCTCGAGGAAATCATAATATTCGATTTGAGTTTTGGGGGATGCAAGGACAAAAACGCACCGCCGCTCCTATCGCTGTTGGAAGTTTTAACCTAAGGCTAGAAAATGGAGAAAGACTTGGCTCACAACAGACACTGCCAAAAGACACATTCTCAGGAGCTAATCTTAGTGAGTTAAAAAAAGAAGTTCGCCGGGCTTTATTCGGCGGGGTGGCAAAGACTCGAGAAGAAATGTTAGCCGTGTCTATCCGTTCTGATTGGCTGACTGATACTTATTCCAACGCCCCATGGGGAAAGTATCGTAAGTTAACGGCTATTGTTTTGTGGGCCGATAATAACAATGACCAACTCTGTAATTACACTAGCTACAACTTTGTCCAAGATCATATTCAAGCTGAGCAATGGAGTGCATTAAAATTCCAGAGTTTTTGTATGGCTTGTGAAGAAGGGAAAGTTGAGTGCACCAATTAACGCAGTGGTTAGTAGCCACAATGTAAATTTCTAAACTCTAAGCGGAGAAAACAATGAAACTAAAATTAATGACAATCACAACGATGCTGATCTTTATGGTGGGTCTAGATAGCCATATTATAATGGCGAATGAGCAAGATGAAATAAGGGAACAGTTAAGCGATATGATGCTCGACTTTATTGCACAAGGAAAAGTGGACTCTGATAACTTGGTCAATTGCGCTAACGAAAATTACAAACCATCTGCCTCTCATCGAAGTCTGGCGAGTTGGTCGAAATCTCATCATCAAGAAGCCGAACAGGCTATTAAGGTCTTACAGAAAAAACCGGCAGACAGCAATGCGGGATTTGCAGCCGGACGGGCTTGTACCTCAGCTCTGAAAATGCGTGGAGCAGCTCATTGCTTAAAGCCCAATAACCTGGAATATCAAATGGCACTAGCCGAGAGTTTTGATATTTGTAAGGAATATGCGTTGTAATTGAGTTGAATAGAGAGGAGCTAGGAGCTAGGAAAAGAAAGTGGCTAGTTTCGAGTTAGAGAGCTAAGAGCAGGCCCTGGAATAGATGCCCCTTTAGCTTTTTAGCTTTTTCATTAGCTTTTTTTCCGGTCTTTGTTTGTCCGTTTTCATAGTATTCCAATCATCACATTGAATTGGGTTAACGGAGAAAATAATGAGTAAACGGTTTTTAACACAAAAGCACCTTTCTATTTGGCTAGGTTTGTTATTGGTATTCGCTACCGGTTGTGACTGGTTTGATGGCGGCGACGGCGGAGGTGAAGTTGAGCCTCCGTCAGAGAATACCGAATTCGTATCCTTGACTGTTTCCGAAGGAAGCTTATCGCCTGAGTTCACCGCGGCTGGGACTCAATACAGCGTTGACGTCGAAAATTCTATTGAGACTCTTCAGATAACCGCGACCCTAGATGCTAGTACAACATCGTTGATGATTAACGGTTCGGCAGCGTCATCGGGAGTGGCAAGTAGCCTTATACCTTTGAGCGTGGGTAATAACCCGATAGATGTGGTTGTAACAGCAGAAAGTGGTGCATCTCGAACCATTACTATTACTGTTAATCGTGCTGAACCCGTCGAGCTGAGTGTTTTTCTAACATCATTGCAGTTATCTAACATTGCATTTATGCCAGAATTTGACAGAGCTGGTATCGAATATTTTGCGACCGTCACAGCAACCACTGAGAGCACGATTATCACGGCGGTTGCAGAAGACCCAAATGCTACATTAGTTTATGGTTCTCAAAGTGCAGTTGAGTCAGGACAGTCAAGTGAACCCATTCAATTAGATATCGGTGAAAACTTTCTCGCCGTAGAGGTGCACTCTGCTGATGATTCTGGAATTAAAGCCTACTATATTCAAGTTACTCGAGAAGCACCTTCTTTAAGTGATAACGCACTTTTAAGTGGACTCTTAGTTTCGGCAGGAGATTTGGCACCGTCATTTGTTAGTCAGACTTTTAATTATGATGTTGCTGTTCCCAATGAAGTTGATTCCATTGTTTTTACGCCTACCAGTGCCGATAACAACGCCGTAATTTCTATTTCCAACGTTTCAATTCTTTCCGGTTCAGAAAGTGAATCTTTTTCGCTTAACGTTGGTGGTAACGGATTTGAGATTGAAGTCGATGCTGAAGATGGAGAGGGATCGGAAACCTATATCATTACTGTTATGAGGGGGGAAGCATTGAGTGATGATGCTAGTTTGATTGGGATAGCGTTATCAAGCGGAAATTTATCACCAGAATTCAATGATTCGACTAGACAGTATACCGCGACAGTGGCTTATTTGACTGACTCAGTTCGACTCATTGCAAATCTTTCGGATCTAAACGCATCGGTTACCATCGATGGCGAAACCGCTGAGTCTGGTATTGAAAGCGCTTCAATAATGTTATTGGAAGGAGACAATACAATCGATATTATTGTCACCGCTCAAAACGGTTCTAGCAGCGAAAGCACCACCATCAATGTAATCCGGCAAAGTGCTGTGGAATTTGCACAAGAAGCCTATATTAAAGCGTCGAATCCTGGTCCAGAAGATCGTTTTGGACAAGCCGTCGCGATTGATGGCGACACCTTAGTAGTGGGTGCCTATCAGGAAGATTCCAATGGGGTTGGAATTAATAGCGACCCGTTTAATGATTCTGCTGTTAATTCTGGTGCTGCATTTGTATTCGTGCGGAGTTTTAATCAAGATGCTTGGACTTGGCAGCAGCAAGCCTATCTTAAACCACCTGTTGCGCTCGCTGGAAAACGATTTGGTTATAGCGTTGCTATTGAGCAAGATACGATCGCCATTGGTGCATATAGCGATAATAATACCGGCGCGGTTTATACCTATACTCGGGAGCAAACCACTTGGACCTTAGAGAAAAGATTGGTTGCAGCAAGAGCTGATTCTGGTGATAGTTTTGGTTGGAGCGTATCCCTAAATGGAGACTTACTCGCTGTAGGCGCATTGGGTGAAGACAGCAGTTCTACCGGCGTTAATGGCGATACTTTTGATAATAACGCACCAAATTCCGGTGCAGTTTACATCTTTAGTCGTAGTACGGGTGTGTGGTTTCAACAAACGTATATCAAAGCGTCTAATACCAATACCGACGATAATTTTGGTTGGAAAGTAGCCCTCGATAACGGGACGTTAGTTGTTGCCGCTCCTTCAGAAGATAGCGCTGCAACCGGTATTAACGGCGATCAATTGGACAATACAGGCACTAATTCCGGCGCTGTTTACGTATACATTCTCACCGATAACGTTTGGTCTCAACAGGCATACATTAAAGCCGGAAATGCTCAAGGTGGTGATGAATTCGGCCGAGATATAGGATTGGATGGTAATACTTTAGTTGTCGGTGCAGCCTATGAAGATAGCTTTTCAGCTGACGGTAGCACCAACCCTGAAAATAATACCGTTTTATTCTCCGGTGCCGCTTATATCTTTACTCGAAATGCCAGTGACTGGTCGCAGCATTCATTTCTAAAGCCCAGTAACTCAGAGGCAAGTGATTTCTTTGGCGAGAGTGTGGCGATAGAAGGCAACAGGGTCGTTATCGGTGCAACAGGGGAAGACAGTTTTGCAACTGGAGTGAGTGGAGATGAATCCGATAACAACGTGAGTAACTCTGGCGCCGTTTATTTGTTTGAGCTTATAGATGATGTTTGGACTCAACAAGGCTATATAAAAGCCTCAAATACTGGTTCTAATGACAGCTTTGGTTGGGTAGCATTGAGTGATTCGATGCTGGTCGTGGGTGCTCATTCCGAGGCCAGTGGCAGCGCGGGAGTCGGTGCCGATCAACAAGATAATAGTGTTAGTGAAGCCGGTGCGGTTTATTTGTTCTTCGGTGATACTTTTAACCATTAGCTTTATTGCTAGTTAATAGGTTGGAACGTCTTCAAGGCGTTCCAGTTTCCAACAATGCTTGGAGCGCAGTTCTTCAATTCGCTTGTCACTCTGGGAGCTTATTCATTGGAGTTATTTCTTGTTTGCAACTCCAAGCCTCTATCGCCAAGTATCTCTTTTAGAATTGCCTATATTCCAGAGTCATTAGTTTTTTAGCTTTTTCTTTAGCTTTTTTTCCGTTCTTTAGATCGATAAATCACTAGCATAAACTCACAAATCACAATCTAGAGAAGACCATGAAAAATACGCTATTACTATTAACCGGAATACTAATGCTGTGCGTTTCTGTAATTGCAGAATCTGCATCTTATAAAAAAGGATTATCGGAAAATGAAATTTCCGCTCTCGATGATGCTAGGGAGCAGGCATTAGCGGATGCTGAAAAGGTCGCAGTCATGAGCAGGACATTGGCCGATTATATCAGCCAAACTTCTCGCTATGAAAATCGTATGCCAAATGATATCGCTAAAGTGGAAACGATTATTGAGGATTACAGCACTTTTATTGACGATGAATTGGAACCAATAAAAGAAGAGCTAAACGCGCTTTATGAGGCTTACGCAGTATCTGGCGCTAAAGACCTTGAACGCGCAATCGGTAAGCAGTTGAATCCTGCGGAATGGATGGGGATGCCTATTGCAACGCCATTTAGTGGATATCAGTTGGATAAAGCAATCACTAGTATCGAAAGTCTCGGAAATGTCTTTAATCAAGGACTCGCAAAAGCGGAAAAAAACAAGTCCGAAGACGCAATCAGAAATCAAAAGAAAGTTTCCATTTTTCCGGAAAATAATTTTACTGGTGATGGCGACCTGGCGTCTCTGCAAAATCAAGCGACAAAATCACTTGTCAGCAACAAAGTTGCTGAGTCGGATATGACGAATGTCGCTATTACTTCAGGATGGACTGATGGCGTTTTTCCAGTGACCAAAATCCCATTCCGAACCATTCGTGGTAGCGTTCTTTTTAAAGATACCGATGAGGATGGTTTATGCCGATTTAATGGTTATACGTTTATCTCAGTCGATGGTGCTGATTTGGAGTACAAAGCTGTTCGTGGTGGCGGGGATGGTTACGCAGACTGCGATGACGGAAAGAATGCTAATGGTGGATTGGCGTCATCAAGTGGCGGATTCTTTTCATCGTTGATATGGCTTCTATTAGTGGTGATCAATTTACTTGCAGGTGGATTAATACTAAAAGAAAAGTTCAGCTCTATTAAAGTCGTCAAACAATCGCTCGAAAAATTACAGCCTTTTGCTACCACTATCGGTTTAGCGGCAATCGGCTTAGGAATTCTCAGTTTCTTAATGGCATTTTTAAGCCTTAGCTTATTGAGTAATATTATTCCGCAGGTTAGCGCTGTGTTAGTTGGCGCTATTTTAAGTGCTCAATTTATCGCAGCAAAAAAGAAGCATGCCGCTGATCAAATTTCCAAAATTCAACCCTTTACTCACAGTTTGGGACTGACTGCCATGGGAGTGGGACTTGCTCATTTAATACTGTCCGGTAGTTTGTACTTTATTTAAACCGCTAGACTGAAAAAAATGGTCAAAAAGACGATTAAAGAGACAAAAGACAAGTGTATTTTTTGGAATACGAAACGAACTAAAAACTGGAAGTTCATCCGGAAAAGGAAGTAAGTTATGAATAAATTATTATCGATTGGATTGAGTGCAGCAATAGGATTGTCAGCGACGATTCTTCAAGCGGCGGTTCCACAAAGTATTAATTACCAAGGGGTTCTAACTGATAATCAAGGCGTGCCACTAGATGAATCAGTAGCTATTTCTGTTTCCCTTTTTGATGCTGCAAGTGGAGGAAATCTCATTTGGAATAATTCGTTTGCTGGTACAGATGTCTCCGATGGTGTCTTTTCATTACAACTGGGTTCAAGTATCCCATTGACATCCAGTGTTTTCTCTTCAAATAGTGTTTGGGTAGAGTTGACCATTAATGGTGAAACTCAATCACCTCGACAGTTTTTAAACGCAGTCCCTTATGCGTTGGCCAGTGAGGACAGCAATACCCTTGATGGTATTGACTCCAGTGATTTCGCTATGGCGGCGCAAATTACTGCATTGCAGAGTCAAATTAATACATTAAATGGATTGGTGGCTACGGTACAAACTGGTCTCGCGACTAACCTAATATCTATCGGCGAAAATTCGAGCTCGATTGGAGTAAACAGCGGTTCCATTTCTACTCAAACTACCAATATCAATAGCAATACTTCGTCTATCGATGGAAACGTTTTGTCTATTGTGACGAATGCCAATTTAGTCGCTGCTAACACTGAGTCTATGACAATTAATAAAGCTGCTATTGCAGTTAATTCCAGTGATATCTCGCCACTTCAAAATAAGACACAACACGTCAGTGTGAGTGGCAATGAAATAACTATTAGCGGTGCGAATCTAAATATCGTTAGTGGTAGTGGTTCGACTAGTGGGACGGTTAATGGATTGGGAAATATAGTGGTTGGTTATAATTTGAATACCAGTGACGATCGAAGCGGTTCACACAATATTATTATCGGCGATAATCATAGCTATAGTAACTACGGAGGATTTGTCGCTGGCCTGAATAACAACATCAGTGGAATTGGAGCCACAATTACCGGTGGGACAAATAACCAAGCAACTGGATTTTACTCTAGTGTTTCAGGCGGTAACAGTAATGATGCGACGGAATGGGGCGCAAGTATTTTAGGTGGACAGAGTAATGTTGCTAGCGGGTTTTTCTCGACTGTGTCTGGGGGAGGAAATAATTTGGCGACTGGAAGTGAAGCATCTATAAGCGGCGGTGATGGTAATACTGCGAGTGGTAGAAATTCGAATGTATCGGGAGGTGCTGCGAATACTGCAAGTGGGAACCGAACGACCGTTGTAGGTGGTGGGATTTTTGCCGGTGATAATAACGGTAATGAAGCATTCGCAAGTAACTCAGTTGTTGTTGGTGGAGTGAGAAATCGGGCAGGTGATATCGATGACTCTAACCGGGGTAATTACGCGGTTGTCGTTGGTGGCGAAGATAACACGGCGACCGCAGCGGGTTCAGTCGTTTTATCCGGAAGTAATAACATTGCAGAAGGATTAATGGCGAGCGTTAGTGGCGGCATTAATAACACAGCGAGCGGTGAAAATTCGAGTGTTAGTGGTGGAGAAAACAATCAAACCGTGGGTCTCTATTCGTCCATCAGCGGTGGAGGACAAAACATAGCAACCGGTGATTATTCAAGCATTCTTGGAGGGGGCGGTAACCCATTCAGCCCTTTAATCGGCAATAACGCGTTCGCGAATTTTTCGGTGGTCGTTGGTGGGTATGCAAATATCGCTGGTATAGAAGGTAATAGTTCTACAGCAGAATATTCGATGGTGGTCAACGGTATTCGAAATAAATCGACCGGTATAGCTTCTGTTGTTGGTGGTGGTGAAAATGGTGAAGCTTCTGGTTTTCTATCTGCGGTGATCTCTGGGGATGGAAATTATGCTACCGGCGATTATTCGGTGGTGACTACCGGTTCGGGTAACGGCGCCCTCGGTGAATATTCCGCGATCTTGAGTGGCGCTCTAAATAACGTTTTAGAGTCTGCGAGTAGAGCGACGATTACTACTGGTATCCGAAATACTGCCAGTGGCGAATATTCGAGTATAACTGCTGGCCACGACAATATTGCCAGTGGTAATTATTCAAGTGTAACTGGTGGTTCAGACAATACCGCTAGCGGTTCAAGTTCGAGTGTGAGTGGCGGAGATTTTGGTGAAGCGAGCGGTAATCAAGATTGGGTTGCTGGTAGTTTATTTGAGAATAATTAAGTTTCAAGTCTTAAGTTTAATGAAATATCTGAAAGTAAATTTGAGCTTAACAAGGAATACTCATGAAAAATAAACGAAATCTGATAATGACAGAGCTCCCAAGGTCAAAGATATTATACAGCGTGTTAATAGTCACATGTGTCGGATGGTCGAATTTAGTTGCTGCTAACGTTAGCACCAGTGCCAATTATTCCGTTAAACAAGCGACCTTCGCAGCAAGTGGTACGGTAGTTAATCTATCTAATTACCGATTAGCCAATGTAGTTAACGGTAGTTTTGTGGTCGGAAAAGTTGCCGTTGCTGAAAATGATTTACTAGCAGGTTACAAACCAAAAGTGCCCGGGTTAGACAGTGATGGCGATGGTTTTGCCGACAGTGATGATGTGTTTCCATTTGATGAAACCGAATGGGCCGATACCGACAAGGATGGTATCGGTGATAACGCCGATCCTACACCGGACAATGCGGGTGGAATATTAACCTTTTCAGCGGCTAGTTATAGGGTCACAGAAAACGAAACTAGGCTAACTATTGAAGTAACTCGAGTGGATGGTGAGCAAGGCGAACTCTCCGTGGACTTTGCTTTATTCGATGGTTCAGCAACGGCCTCGGAAGACTACCAATTTATTTCCGGTCGTTTAACCTTTTTAGAAGGTGAGATATCAAATAGTTTTGAAATTAATATTATTGATGATGAATTATTTGAAGGTGAAGAAAACTTCCAGGTGGTTCTTTCTAATTTAGTTGGCGATGGTTCACTTGGCGCATTAACGGTTGCGGAAGTTGTCATTGAAGAAAATGATGATGCACCGGCTTCCGGAGTCATTGGGTTTGAGTTTTCATCAGAAATGGTTAACGAAAATGATACTGGATTAAACGTCAGAGTTATTCGTAGGGAATCAAGCACTGGTTCAGTGGTGGTGAATTATTCGACTAGCGATGGTTCAGCTGTTACTGCGAGTGACTATATCGCTACAACGGGACAAATAACTTTTGCCGATGGGGAAACCAGTCAATTAATATCTTATCAATTAATTGACGATCAATTGTTCGAACCCGATGAGCAATTTTCCATCGAATTGAGCAACGTTTCGGGAGACGCTGTATTAGCGGGTTCGACAAGCAATATTACTATTCTAGATGATGATCCTTTGCCAGAGACAGGCGTATTCGCATTTGTTGCTAACCGTTATGTGGTTGACGAATCAGCAGGCGTCCTAGAATTGAATATAGAACGAATTGGTGGTTCGGTTGGCGAAGTGAGTGTTGAAGTCGAAGCTATTGAAACTACAGCCACTGGCGGAGTCGATTTTGATTTTGAGTCGGAGACAATCAATTTCGGGGATGGCGAGACATCAAAACTCATTACGCTGTTGATTCACGATGATTTGTTATTCGAAAGCGATGAGACGTTAGCGCTTCAATTGAGTAACGCGATTGGAACATCAATTGCGAGCCCGTCGACTACCGAGATCACTATCATCGATGATGATACTGCTCCGGTGGCCGGTGTTGTTCAATTTAGTGGTGCAAACTATCAACAGTTGGAATCCGGCGGAATCGTTACTGTCACCTTAATACGAACCAACGGAAATCAGGGCGACTTTTCAGTCGATTTTGATACGCTCGATGGAACGGCAACCAGTGGGACGGATTATCAGTTGGAAGATAAAACGATTAGCTTTATCGATGGTGAAACCAGTCGTCAGGTTGAGTTAGTCATTTATAATGATGAAAGCTATCAAGGCGACCGCAGTTTTCAAATTTCTCTAGCGAATATTCAAGGCGCAGCATTACTTGGTCAACGAAATATTGCTACCGTTAATATCCTCGAGGACGATGCGATACCCTCAGCAGGTAGAGTGGCTTTCAGTGGCGCAAGTTATGATTCCAATGAAGGCCGGGGGACGCTAACTTTAACCGTGATTCGAACCGATGGTAATTATGGAGAGGGTAGTGTCGACTTTTCAGTAGAGGATAACTCAGCAAAAAACGGTAACGATTTTGTCGCGACGGCTGAAACTCTGTATTTCTCCGATGGTGAAATTAATCGTGAAATCTCGATCAATCTGACTGATGACTCAATCATAGAAAATAATGAATCCTTCATTGTACATCTTTCTAATCCGCAGGGAGTTGCTCTAGGGACGCCGAGTTCGGCTACTGTTTCTATTGCCGACAACGATCAAGTTACTAATGAGAACCCACCGAACAAGAGTGGTGGGGGCGGTTCTTCAGGTGTTTTGCTGATTTTAATTTCTTTGGTTAGTTCAATGAGCCAACGCCATAAGAATAAAAGGAAGCGAATGAGCAAACATTAACTTACATTGAGTTGGTATTAAATTAGGCAGTCTGAGACTCTCCTCAATGTACGTTCTAACTTGCATTGGGAGGGAACTTTTACAGGAGATACCATAGAATGGAAAACCTTTCGCAATCAGAAATCCCTGAATGGTTATTATGGCTAATAACGCTCATTATCTGTTTAGTTGCTATATACCTAGCGGCTCGATCAAAACCAAGAAAGAAATCGGCATACCAGAAAAAATTGTTCGAAAGGCATCAACAACGACAAGACAATAATACTTGGAAAGAGTAGATAACAATAGTCGTATGATAGAATTATTATGCTATCGAAACTCGAAACTCGAAACTCGAAACTCGAAACTCGAAACTCGAAACTCGAAACTAAGAACTAGTTAGCCAGTCAAGAGCTTCGTCTCGTTCCGAGAATACTTTTATGTCTAGTGATTCGGAGCTCGGGATTGCGGCCGAAAAATCTGCACTGATTCTAGCTAATTCATTGGGTGCATACACAGCAATTTTATCCAACTCAGCAAGCAAGCCAAATTTCTCTAATGCATCGAGGTGGCTAGAGTAAGCTTTAGACTTGTTTATTAGGACAGAGAACGAACTCGGAAATATGGATCGAAAAGCAGCATGAATTTCATCGACCATTTTAACGTCGACTTCCGTTCCATGATCGACAAAGACTTCACCCAAAATTGGGCTCAATCTATCAATTCTCGCAAATGATATTTTGTGTGATTTCATAAGTTTTTCGCAAAGAGATAACTACAGCAGTGTTTCAGAAAGTCTCTATACGTGATTATACACTTAGCTTTACAAGTCAACATCACTTTCTTTGCTAAACCCTTATGATACTGCTTTCATTTCTTACTATTGGTAACGAATCGACCAAGTAATATTAAAGCTAACGCGGTAATAATGTAGTGTGTCCAACAGCTCTATCTTCAATAGTCAGAATAACTAAGAAAATGAGTGGTGCAGCAAAACTAGTTAATGGCAGTGAGTCTGGACTACTTTTCATTATTCTAATATGCCGAAGGTAAAAGCCAATAGTCGACGACCTAAGAGAGTAGTTCCTAACTATAATAGGTAGAATCAAATTTTCTTTAGCTTTATTCTAGTTTACAGTGAGTTAGAATCGGTTATTACTAAACAAGGCCAGTTTGGCTCATCGACTTTGTTATCAGTTTTAGACTAAAAGTAAAGAATAGCTCAGTAATTTTAATGCATAATAAGCGCGATGAAATTTCCCAGTAAAATCCTGATTCAATCGACGGATTTGTTATATAGTTGTCCGCTACTGAACAGCGGACGCTGTTTGTTCAACGCTTCTTCTTATCATGTTTGTTACGGGCAATTTTAGCGGATTCTTTATGGACTTTACGCTGGAGTTTCGCGCGTTCTTTCTTCGTTACAACGCCATCGGATTTAGCTTTTCGTTCCATTTTATTGAGTTGTCGTTGGCCTTTAACCATTCGTCTAGTTTCTAGCTTGGTTAATTCACCACTTTTAACGCCATTTATTATGCGTTGCGTTTGATCTTGCTGTCTGTCGTCAAGCACGGGGGTTGCGGCTAAAAGTTGACCTGCAGTGATCGTTAATCCGACGGCCAACGCTGCGCGAGTAATAATTTTCATTTTCATTTCCTTTTTGGTTAGTAAAGTACGATTGTGAAGTTAAAGTTTTTCTGTGCGATACCTCTATAACGGGGTAGCCAGTGAACGGTTGACAGCCGATTAATTATGTTTTAGTGATTGCTTATTTAACGCGATAACGCTCTCCTTTTATGCTCAGCGTTCTCTCAAGATGTTGAGAGCAGTCAACCCAATATTTATAACTCTCAATATGTTGAGAGTGCGACTGTTCTCTAACTTATTGATTTTAATGCGTTATATTGTTGGCACGGATTATGAAGTAGTTAGATTAAGAGATGAAAGTACTCTCTTAAATAGAAAGCTCAAATTCACCCGGGAATTCATCGGTTTAATCCATTAAATAAGTAGAGATGATTATTATGAAAATAAAAAACAACGGTTCACACCCACATTTCAGGCTAAATACAGTGTCTAAGAAATTACTCGGAGTTATGAGTGTTACAGCATTGTCTTTATCGCTCTTAACGCAACCTGCTAGCGCAGCCGGTACTTCACAAGTTAAAAAAATAGTTAAAGTCATGCCAGGTCAAACCCAGCATAGAAAAATTAAAATAAATGATTTAGACATATTCTATCGAGAAGCTGGATCACAGGATGCGCCAACGATTGTTCTGCTCCATGGCTTTCCCACTTCTTCTCATATGTTTAGAAATTTAATTCCGCAGCTGGCGAAAGAATATCACGTGATTGCCCCGGACTATCCTGGGTTTGGTAATAGCTCTATGCCTGCTTTATCAGAATTTGATTATAGCTTTGATAACCTCGCTTTAATCACGGAGAAGTTCCTCGCAAAAGTTGGCGCCAAAAAATACAGTTTGTATGTTATGGATTATGGCGCTCCAATTGGTTTTAGAATCGCAGCGAAAAATCCAGAGCGTGTTGAAGGCCTCATAATCCAAAATGGCAATGCGTATGATGAAGGGTTGGCTGCTTTCTGGGACCCGATTAAAGCCTATTGGAAAGATAAGTCACCCGCTAATCAGAAAGCGCTAAAGGACGCTTTATTACATGTTGGAGCAACTGAGTGGCAATATACTAATGGTACTCGTAATCCGGAAGTGATCAGCCCTGATAATTGGATTGTTGACCAAGCTAAACTCGATCGGCCTGGGAACAAAGCGATCCAGTTGGAATTATTCTATTCTTATGGAACTAATCCAAAGCTTTATCCAGAGTGGCAACAATATTTTAGAGATCATCAACCACCCACTTTGTTAGTTTGGGGGAAGGGCGACTATATTTTTCCTGAGTCTGGAGCTCATCCTTACAAACGTGACTTGAAGGATCTTGAATTTCATATTTTGGATACGGGTCATTTTGCATTAGAAGAAGATGGGAAACTAATCGGTAATTTAATGAATAAGTTTATGAAGCGAATTCATTAATTCAATTGTTACACTCACATTCATCTAATGGATGTGAGTTACCGAAGAAAAAGATATCCAACGGTCGCTAAAGGTAAGGTCGTTGGGTACGTTCTTTAAAATTCATAAGTGAGCGATGCGAGCCAGGTAGTTCCTGCGATTGGTCGAGCAAATCCGTAGGCTAGTTGATTCTCGGTACTGGTTGCGCGTGGATTACCTTCGTTATAACAAATATCATCCGTGAGGTTTCGACCTTTTAGTTGGATCGTCATCTGTTTATTTAGCTTGTAACTTGAACCAAGGTCGACAATGCCACAAGCGTCAAACGCGACAATATTATCGTTTGCACCAAACCGTTTGCTCAAATAGTGATAGCTAGTGTAAATATCGAAGTCGCTATTCACGTGAATAGTTGCATTGACCCTAACTTGTGTACTTGGAGTACGAGCAGGTTCATTTCCTTGCCAATGAGCTAAGTCAGGATTAGTTAGAGCTGAAAGCTCTGATTTTTGCAGTACGCCTTGAGAATCAATGGTAATCCATTTACTCGGATGCCACGACAAGTCTAATTCCACCCCTGTTACTCTCAGTGCGGCAATATTCAAAATTTGCGTTCCAGAATTATCAAAACCTATACCACCCGTTGCGAGGTTATCGAGTTGAGTTTGAAATAACGTCGCCGATGTACTTAACGTATCAGAGGTAAATCGCGCTCCTAACTCAACAAAGTCCATTTCGCTAATGGGAGTATCATCTAAGGTGGCGCTGTTTCGAATGTCTCCAATTCGATCGGCCCTTGGCGTTTGGAAGGTATTGGCATAGCGTCCGTATGCCGCAGAGTTGTCATTTAGTAAGTAATTGAAACCGATAGTCCAGGCGAGTTCGTCATAGGTTGCTGTGTGCTCTATCGCACCGCTATCGCCAAAACGTCTTGTGGCTGTGTTATTCGCCAAGACATTATCAATATCATTTCCATCAATATCGAGAGCTCCCTCGACACTGATACGGTCACCAAGACCGGTTAAAGATATCCCGTGATATTTTGCATTTTCAAAACGCAAACCGCCGTCAAAACGCAGAGCTTTGGAGTATTGAAATTCATCATTAAAATAAAGTGAATAAGATGTCAGGGTTATCCTGTCGTCACCTCGCCACTGGCCATGCTTAACTACGCCACTATCGCTTAAGTAAGCGCTAACTTGTCCTTGATTATCTACCGCTACAATGTCGAGCACTTTGCCGTCGTTTGAGTTGACCTCGCTGAGGAATAAGCTAGTTTGCAAATTACGTCGGTGATCGATATCAGCAAAAACAAAACCGAGAGATAGGCTGTTATTCTCATGTTGCCAGCTAAAGCGAGTATTGCTCATTATTTGGTCTCTTGAGACAGGTTCATGGAGAGCGTTTAGAATTTGAACCAAGCCATTATCCCCGAGTTGTTCAATGGCAATATCACCCTGACAGACCAATTCACCCGAAGATACGTATTGGAAACATCTTTGAGTGCCAGGATTAGCCGTGTAAAAGTCACCAACCGTTCCGTAGCCAGCGCCAAAATCCATGTTGTTTGCGAGGTAGTTTTCAGCATCCATAATGCTATTTTGACCTGCAGAACCCGTCCAAATACCATTAAACGAGCGGTCAAAGTTAGTCATCCGTGTGGCATTTTAGAAATCCCATTTCTTGTTTAATTCATATTTAATATTAAATGTCAGGGCATTCATTTTTGTATAAGCGCCATCTTCCATATCAGCTATGGCAGTTTGATTGTCCGCGAAAAGAATTCGAGTTCGCCTATTATCAAAACTCGTTGTAGTTCCTAAAGAAAGGTCAAACCCTGGAATTTCTTTGAGTACGCCGCGTTGGTCGCGAAATAACGGTAAAGGAAGAACAAAGCTATTACTTTCGTTAATGTATTTATAGGAGAGGTTGATTTCCCCCTGATCCAACTGACGAGTAAAAATACCTTTAATTTGACCACCATTTTCACCGTTAAAGCCAGTTCTTCTTGGGCTATCGCCTTTAGTATAAGCGCCTGATATTGCTGCGGTCCAATTGGTTGCAATAGGACCGCTCCAAAATAAATCGATTCTGGTATTGTCGAAATCCGATTGGGATATCTTCATTAGGGCATCATTTTCATCGCCACCCATTTTGGAGATATAGTTAATAATCGCTCCCGCACCATTCGGTGCGAGCACGCCTGAAGAGCCTCCGCGGGTTGCTTCAAAATGGCTGAATCCTAGGTCATATCGGAGCATGGCATCGGCTAAGTAGCGATCGTAATTGACGGGTAGTCCATCTTCTTGGACGCTGATGAATTCAAAATGTCCACTGGCAAGTAAGCCTCTAATTCCAACACTGTTAGATGTTTGACCACCAGATTCCTGCGCGTAGAGACCGGGGACAAACTTAAGAGTGTCTGCAAGTCCAAAGGGGCTGTGTCGGTCGAGATCTTGTTCGGTGACTAAAGTGATAGCAACAGAAGAATTGAGAATCGTTTTACCTTTGCCTGTGGACCCGGTAACGACCTCAATTTTATAATCGAGCAGTTCTTCTAGCGATAAAGTTAATAGGTATTCGAAATCTTCCTTTTCTTCATCCACTGAATTTTCCGCAAAAACTTGGCTAAAGTACAGTGTAAATATCAAGCAAATGGTTGACTTCCAGAGGCTTCTGGGGATATTTGTGAATGAACCAAATTCTTTATAGATAGCGATAATCCTTCATTATAAGCATCAATTTTAGTCTTTTGAATCGATGATTAATTCAGTTAAATAGTAGTCATGTTTGTACTTATTTTCCAGTGCCTGCTCTATAGGTTTGCCAAGGGTGATCGCATGGGTATTTAACGACTGCAGGAATTAGCACCAGGCTTGCTAAAGAAAATAGAGAAAGAGCCTGCGGGCTTCTTTTTTTTCTATCTGAGAACTGTAAAAGAAAAGGTTTGACTGCTCTTAGTCAGTCAGTTGAAATAGATTGAACAGCGGCTAACTATTATTTGGTAATTCAGCTAAAATGATTGTGCGAATTTCCGTAATTTAAGGACTAGACAATTGACTCAAGAGATCTATACCACTCCAGATTCAGACGTAAATGAACAGATTCCCGCAAACGGGCCAACTAAACGAACTTCGACAACGGCCTTTGGGTGGGTTCTCTTAGTTATGGGGGGATTGGGGCTAATTTTGGCTATTGCGGGTTTGCTTATGATTCTGCAAATGGATTTCGAAATGGAAGGCTTATCAAGCTTATTGCTTACGTCAGATGCGATACTGTCAACACTTTCGAAAATCGGCCTAATCGCGGTGGCGCTTGGCTTGATAATGAGAAAGCCTTGGATTGCCAATGCAGCAAAAGCCGGGTTAGTAGTATCTACCATCGATACATTATTCAAAGCGATTTTGATAATTCCAACACAAGCATCTGGCGCGGTCAATGAAGCTGCAACGATGGGGGTATATATAGGCTTTTATCTTGTTGCTGGAATTTCACTTGCGATTTATATAGGACTTATGTTTTATATCCGATCTGAGCCTTCAAGAAGAGAGTTTCAATTGGACTGATTCTAGCTGCGACTCACACCGGTCTAACCGGTGTGTTTACTTGGAATAAATCGTCAGTGTCTCTTCTATCAACGAAAGTCTCCCTTTACACTATTTGCCGCATTCTTATCATCTATTCGATGTATGCTTTACGCATGTTTTTTCTAGATTTCAATATTTATATTTTACTGTCGCTAATTAATCGAATAAACACGGTCAGGATTGGTTAGTTATTGCAATGAATTTTGAAAAACTTAATCGTTGAGCAAAATAAAATTCATGATGTCTGAGTGTAGTGTTGTTCAGTTCTTTTCTATGTGCACATTGTTTGCACAATTATTCGATACCATCTTATATTATTCTTAACATTGTTTTGAAGTCGTTGTCCCAACTAATTTCAAACAGCCAATTTTTTCTTTATTAGTTGAACTTGGCTCAATGAACTAAGGTCATAGGTGGCACTATGAATATTCAAAAAAAATTATTCCTCATATTATTTAGCTTTAGCCTTGTATTAGTGGTCTTTCTACCGATGTTGATGCATTGGAGCATTGGCCGCGGCATGGTTGAATATGTCAACACCAAGCAGTTAGAAAAACTCTCGTCATTGGTGGAAACACTCGCTGAGGAATACGCAAAAGAAAATAATTGGAATTTCATGCTTGGTCGGCATACGGACTTACGTGACCTAATTGTTGAGCAAATTGAGGAAAATAAATTTCTATTCGAACGCGATGAACTTGAATCGCAACTAGGAGGTACTCAAGGTCGACCTCCGGGACCATCACACAGAATGCATATGGATCATCCTAGAGACGAACACATTGGCCCTCCACCTTTTATTAGGCGTGTGATTGAAGCACGTTACGCACTTTTGAATAGCGAAGAAAAAGTGATTGCTGGAAATAAATTGAAGAAACGGAGGTACAGCAAAAAGGAAATTATTGTTAACGACAAAGTCATTGGCTATTTAGCAATTTCTAAACTAGATCGATTAAATAGAGGTTTCGAACTAGATTTTATCAAGCAACAGCGAAAATACCTTTGGGTGATCGCATTAGTTTGTTTGGGATTGGTAATCATAGTGACTTTGCCATTAGCGCATCATGTAGTTAAACCTATTCGTGTCGTTGCAAAAGGGATACATCAATTGACTCAAGGTGATTTCGAGCAAACAATTGAAATAACAAGACGGGATGAGTTTGGCCAGCTAGGTCGAGATTACAATGAATTAGCATTAACCTTGTCGGAAAACGAAACGGCAAGGAAACGTTGGCTTGCAGATATTTCCCATGAATTACGTACTCCTGTCGCGATATTACGCGGCGAATTAGAATCAATGATTGACGGAGTTAGATCGATGAATAAAGCGAATGTCGTCTCAGCTAATGATGAAGTTAAACATCTACAGTGTATTATTGGTGATTTAAATCAACTTTCTTGCGCCGATATAGGCGGCATGCGTTATCGAAAAGAAACGCTAGAATTAAGGGAACTTTTAGACAAGGAATTAGACAAATATCGAAGTTACCTTTCTGACGCCGTGATAAATTTAACGATCGACACGGATGATTCGGATATAGAGATCTATGGTGACCGAACAAGAATATGCCAGCTATTTGATAATATTATTAATAACTGCTTAAAATATTCAAATGCAACTGAGTTAAATATTTCGCTAAGGCTTGAACAAATAGACACTCAATTAAAAGCGAGACTACGACTTGAAGATAATGGTATTGGTGTGAAAGAAATACACTTAGAAAATTTATTTGAGCATCTTTATCGAGTTGAAGATTCTAGAAACCGCAAAACTGGTGGAGCAGGTCTTGGACTTTCGATTTGCAAACAAATCGTGAATGCTCACCAGGGCAGTATCTTCGCCGAACGAGCAAGCCTAGGTGGGTTAGCTATAGTCATTGATTTTCCTACAGGCTAACGAGGTTCCAATCAATGTTGCAGGGAATAAAAGTGAGAAATCATGCCTGAATCAATACTCATCGTAGAAGACGAAATAAAGTTAGCCAATGTTCTAGTTGATTACTTTAACTTAACGGTTTACAAGCCACATGTTATTCATAATGGCGATGAGGTTATTCCGTGGGTGAAAGATAATCGTCCAGCGGCCATTCTTCTTGATCTCATGCTTCCAGTAATGGGGGGGATACAAATATGCACCGAAATTCGGAAATTTTCCGATGTACCAATCTTAATGGTGACAGCCAAAGCCGATGAAATTGATCGGTTACTCGGGTTGGAGTTAGGCGCCGATGATTATATTTGTAAGCCTTATAGCCCAAGAGAAGTCGTTGCACGAGTAAAAGCTGTTTTGCGGAGAACTGAAAAAACTTCGATTCAATCCGATACTTTACAACTGGATGAAGACAGACTAATGGTCGAATATTTTGAGCAGCATGTGTCACTCACGTCAGTAGAGTTTCGTTTATTAAAGCCTCTGGCTATTTCACCCGAAAGGATCTTTTCCCGTGCACAGTTGATGAAAAATATGTACTCGGATCAGCGTATTGTTAACGATAGAACGATTGATAGCCACATAAAGAAACTTCGCAAGAAACTTTCTAATATCAGTAACGGTAAGGATTGGATTCAATCAGTGTATGGCACCGGCTATCGGTTGGTTCCTTGAATACTCTATGGTGAGAATATCCTATATTCTTGTTGTAGAGATATAAACAAGACGGTTAATAAGTCGTTTAACTGTTTTCATTTTTAACAATTGCATTCGATCATTGCAATTAAATTCTCAAGAAGGCAGCAAGTACTTGAAAACGACCGAAAGAATCCCCAGATTTGTTGGGTCGCTCCAACGAGTTAGCGATTCTTGTATATCTATAAACTGAATATTATTAGAGATGTTCTAAAGAATATTATGAAACTACTTAGTCGCTTGCTAATTATCGCATTCTCTTGCGTTGTTATAAATGCTGTACAGGCAGGCACTTCATCCTCTGATTTTTTAACGACAGAAAGCCATTCCGTTTCATATGTTTCAGAACATTCAGAAATACAAGTTCTCATAGTTGACGACGATATTCTGGTTAATAACCTCACTCGCTATTCATATTTATCTCAATACAGTGATGCTGATGACTCTTTATCAAGGCAAAAGCCATCTCCGATACCAACGCGCATTAGCGCTATGTTCTTTAGAGATAATTTGCAATCAAAATCTATCGAATGGAAAGCTACCCGTTCATTTTTTACAGAATTAGCTTCGCTTACGTTTGAAGATTCGGGCTCGAGTTTAAATAGACCATCTTGGTTTATTACATCCTTAAAGAAAACAAATCATCGTATGTCAGGATGGAAAGACGGTAACTCTCTCTACGCCGCAAGCATTACCTATCACTAGTTTTCATCTCTAGTTCCTATAAGAAGGTATTTCTTTTTATTAGGTTCTCTCTTTAACTAAAAAACAGTCTACCTTGTACCGAGCACTCGATTTTCAGGAGTTCCCTATTTATAACTATCTCATTCAATGAGAGGTTTTTCTATAGGTCGAGCTAACGCTTTTTACAATGCCAAAGAGTGCGCTTTACGAGGTGGATATCTACCAGAATATCAATGAGAAAATAAAGATGAAAAATGGAAGTAATAAGGAATATTCTACTAGCAGCCGATCAGAGCAAGTCAAAAAATCAGCACCAGTAAACAAGAATTCAATGTGGCAATATTGGGTCGGAGCGATTACCTTGCTATTACTCACCCTAAATGCGTTACCGAATTTATTTCCTGAAAAGAGTGCATTGCTTTTGTCAGGTACAGGAATTCATGAACGAGCCGTCGATACGACTGAAATCCATAAAGAGCTATCAATCAATGGGATCTTAATTGACTCTATTAAAATGTCTGCGAAAGGAAAAGTAATCGTTCTTAACGATAATAACCAATTGAATACTGCGGTGGAATTGATTACCGATAAATATCAACAAGAATTAGATGTTGAAATAAAGAAGATTGATAATCGTCCTGCATGGTTACAAACTATTGGAGTTGAACCCATTAAGCTTGGTTTAGACCTAAGTGGTGGCGTTCTTTTTGTGCTTGAAGTGGATGGCGAACAAGCTTTTAAAGAACGGTTGCAATATATCGTTGAATCTCTAAAAGCGCTTACTCGTGAGTTTAAATTATATGGTGTAACTATCAGTTTGGTCAAAAATAAAATAAAGGTCCTAAATAGCAACAATGTTGATCTTACGCCTCTGCTGCTTGAACTCACCAATAGATTCGCAGAGTTATCTGCAAAATCGATACATGAAAATCAACTGATTTTCGTTTTTTCCGACAAGGAACAAAAATTGTTTCATAAACAAATCATGCAGCAATCGATTAAAACATTAAGAGGAAGAATAGAAGAGCTCGGGATTACCGAGGCGGTGACACAGAGACAGGGAGCCAATCGAATTCGAGTCGAACTGCCAGGTGTGAGCGACCCTGATGATGCGAGACGGACAATTGGCGCTACAGCATCTTTAGATTTTTATGAATTAATGAAACTTAGTCATCGAGCATTTAAAACAGATGATGGTCAAATTCTTGAAGTTAATCCGATCCCCATTTTTACAGGGGAGCAGATTGGGAATGCACAATCAGGAAGAGACGAGTTAGGGAAACCTCTGGTTAACTTAACGTTGGATGCTCAAGGAGGCGAGCGAATGCTTAAGTTTTCGGCAAAGAATATTGGTAAGCCAATGGTAACCGTATTTTCCGAATACTACAGAGATGAACAAGGTATTCTCCAGAAAAAAAATCGTGTGATTAGTGTCGCGAATATATTAACTCAATTAGGAACTCGATTTAGTATTACCAATATGGCTAGTCCGCAAGCCGCGCATGAGTTAGCGTTGTTGCTAAGAGCCGGGTCGTTAAATGCGCCAATTACGATAGTTAAAGAGCAAACGATTAACGCATCTTTGGGGAAGCACAATATCGACAATGGCCTGGCGGCATTAGCGCTTGGAATTGGTTTGACATTAATATTTATGGCGCTGTGGTACTGTCGACTTGGCTTGATAGCGGACGTTGCGTTGTGTTTTAACATCATTTGCATTATCGGGTTAATGTCGCTATTACCTGGTGTTGTATTAACACTACCTGGAATCGCCGGATTAGTGCTTACAGTCGGAATGGCCGTCGATACTAATGTTATTATTTTTGAAAGAATTAAAGAAGAACAACTGCGCGGAAGAAGTCTTTCTCTATCAGTTGAGCATGGTTATAAGAACGCTTTTGCAACCATACTTGATGCCAATGTAACGACCATGATTACTGCGCTTATTTTATTCTCTATTGGTTATGGTCCGATCAAAGGATTCGCGACAACCTTGGGGCTAGGGATTTTAACTAGTATGTTTACTGGAGTGTTCCTTTCGAGACTATTAACGAACCTTTTTTACTTTCAAAAAGGTAACTCATCAAATTCGAAGCGAATTAGGAAATTGGATCAAACGCAAAGAGAACTTGGAGGTGTCAAATAATGATATTTAAAAATAATTTTCTAACTGGTGAAAGTTCTAACGTCAGAGGAACCACAACCAGAATCGTTGGTTTATTTTTTGCGGTGGTATTTGTTGCGGTTTCAGTTGTTGGTTTTTTCTATAAAGGGCTCAATTTTGGGATTGATTTTACCGGCGGTTATATTACTGAATTTTCAACGAGTGAAGTTGTTAGTCAAGACCAAATGAGAACTAAGCTGACAAAAATTGTAGAAGGTAAATTTATTCTAACTTCTACAACAGACCAATTGAACTGGACAGTGAGGCAACCCGATTCAGGCGAGCCAAAGACATCATCAAGTTGGATAGAGCGTTTAAAAAACTCGAGCTGGAAGTTTCAAGAAGGTATTGCTATCGAAGTAATGGACTCAGAATTTATTGGCAGTCAAATTGGTAATGAATTGATCGAGCAAGGGGGGCTCGCGTTGCTGACTGCCTTAATCATGATACTACTCTATCTGTCAGCTCGATTTGAATGGCGGTTTGCTCTTGGCTCTATATTGGCTTTGCTACATGATGTTAGTGTAGTCTTAGGAATTTTTGCTTGGTTTCAATTAGAGTTTGATTTAACTGTATTGGCCAGTTTGTTAGCAATCGTAGGCTATTCATTGAACGATTCAATTATCGTTTCTGATCGAATCAGAGAATTGATGAAACACAATGAAAGTAGTTCTCTGAATTCAATCGTTAATTCTGCTATTCATTCGACAATGACAAGAACCTTGATTACATCTACGACTACCTTAGTCACCATTAGCGCGATTTGGTTTCTTGCTGGTAGCTCATTAGCTGGTTTCTCGGTGGCGTTGTTCGCTGGGATTTTGGTCGGTACTCTGTCATCTATATGTATTTCTGCGACCTTTCCCGTGTTAATCGGTTTGACTGCGGATTATTATCAGAAAAAGGACCAAGAATTGGAATCAGAATTAAGTTAGTCAAGATAGAACGCTCCGTCGTAATTGGGTACGGAGCTAATCGGGTTCAAGCCACATCAAATTGACTTGTGCTTAGATTAAGTACTCAAGTTTTAATCAAATTGTATATGGAAGGTCGTGCCAACATTAATGTCAGATGTCACGGCCATTTGTCCCTGGTGATGTTCCGTGATGACAAAATGAGAAAAGGATAGTCGTTTATCGGCGTCGTATTCGTTGTCCATAGGCAAATTACTAAAGAATGGTTCGAAGATTGATTGTTGCTCTTCGCCGGATAAGCCTAAACCATTATGAGAAACTTTTAACCAAAGTGCACCATAACATTCTAATATTCGAACTCTTATCGTTGGTTTGAAATCTTCTCTTTCGACTTTTGCTAATGAATGAAAACAGTGACGGAGAAGGCTGAGATATACTTGTTGAATTTCCGAAACATGGCAACTTACTTTTGGCAAATTACCGTCGTATTCTTTTTCGATAAGCACATCGCAAAAGTTCATCCCTTGAGGTAGCGATAATACACTTTTGGCTAAATCAATTGAGTGATCCATGACTTCAGCCATATCTTCAGCTTGTTTATCTTTCTGCTGTGAGCCTGCAAAGTCGAGTAAGTTATCGATAATGGCACTTGCTTGTTTTCCCTGAACGATCGCATCAAGCAAACTTTCTGAAATCTTAGCGGCGCTTTCGTCATCTTTTGTTGTCAGTGCACTGACTTGTGCTTCTATTTGTTTGATGTCTGTTAACATGCCTTGAAGCGGTGCGCTCATATCATGAGCCATGGAAGAAGCAAGTTCACCCATTGATGATATTTTGTCCCTTTGAATGAGTTTGTTTTCAGATTTAACTTGTTGCGAAACGTCATCCAGTAGCAATACTACACCCGATTCACCCGTTCCATGCAGTGGGTAAATGGTAATGTCAAAATGGAAAAGTCCACGTTGATTCTGACGAATAATTGTTGGTTCAGGTTTTGTTAGCGCTTCTCTAACTTGGTTGGGGGTCACTGTGATAATGGGATATGCTTTCCACAGGTTTTTACCTATAGCGTCTTCTATTTTTACACCAGTGTATTTTTCAGCCTTTTTATTCCACTGTGTAATTTCACCTTTAGGGTTAAGACCAACCAACATTGATGGCATAGATTCGAGGATGCTGTTGATATAGTGTTCAGAAGCGTGCAGTTGTTTGGTAGTCGCTAAATGGTTTTCAACTTCTTCCTTTAGCTTTTGGTTCGACTCATCAAGTGTGGCTGTCCTTTCTTTCACTCGAATTTCCAAATCGTCCTTTATGGCATTGAGCTCAGCATTGGCTCTTTGTTTTGCTCGACGGCTGTTGAACAAGATAATAGCAGTAATCGATAGTAAGATGATTAGAATGCCACTGGACCAGTTAGCAACATGCTGCCAATTAGTACGTCCCTCTTCATCTTTAAATAGTTGAACAAACCCATCACCAAGTCCGGTGAAATAAAGTATAAGGAATGCAATAAGGGCTGCGATTAAGGTTTTTTTCATAGGTAACTTTTAAGGACTCTCGATTTAGCGATCATACTACAATAATCAAGGGCTAGAGTCATATCCTCCAGTAATAAATTCACTGTTTTGCTTATAAAATAATCACCTAGTGATTATCTGGGCGGCTTTTGTGAATTCTTGACCGCGTATTATCCACGGGATGTAGCGCGCATTTGACCAAGAAACTAGCAAGTTGCACAAAAAATGTGCTGTAGATGTTGAGTTTTGGTTAAACCGTGGCGCACTGTAGATTATTGCAAATTTAGACTATTATTAGTATTCAGTTCTTGCAAATTTAAGTCCTAAGTCATTTATTATGAATGAACATCGTCCTGCTTATTTCAGCGTAGGAGAAATCGCCATTCTCCAGCCTCCGCACCCATCGGCAAAGCACTTGTGGGGAAAGGAAACAACTATCTTGGATGTATTTTGGAGTAGTGGTGGGGAAGATGCAATGGGAAGAAATACGCCCAAATGGAGTTATTTGACTGATATTCCTGCTCCACCGCCAACAGATTTGCCCGAGGACCAGCATAGTGGCTGGGTGTGGTGTGAATATGACTTGCGTAAACGACACCAGTCCGGTGAATCGTTGGAACATATGATTGAGAAGATCTCAGATGAATCTATAGAGACCTCCTAACCATAACTAATTTTTTCTGGCACGATATTCAGTAACAGGCTTTCCAGCAATACCCCAAGAATCGAGTGGCACTTCATCAATGACCACAAATGTAGTCGCTGGGTCTTTTTGCAAAGTGTCGCTTAATAGTTTGGTGACCCCGGCGATTAATTCGGCTTTTTGTTCTGCAGTTGCCCCTGAGCCATCAGGCCCTCCTTCTTTCGTTATTTTAATATTGACATATGGCATTAGAACTTACCTCTTTGAATGGTTTGATAAGAAAATACTTTGGCAATAATTCGCCAGCAATTTTCGGTTTTGATTAATGTGAGATAGTCGAGATATTCTCTGCCGATCATTTGCATCGTGAGTTTTACGAAAGCCATTGATTCACTCTGAAGTTCGATATTAACAACATTCTCATCGCGAGGTTCATTTCTTTCTGCAGGCGATTGTCGATGAGTAATCACTGTCAAATACTCCTTTAATGATAAACAGGTATATTCGTGCTCCATAGTGTTGATATAACTAGCATCAGGGTGGAATATCTTAGCGAGGGTCGATGCATCAGCGTGATAAAGCCCGTCAAAATAATTGTTTAATAAAACCAGAATCTGAGTTTGCTCATATTGATATGAAGGCAAAAGCATGGAGGTCGGAAAATCAGTTATAACGGTCAGTTGCTCCTCTTTCTCAAGAGGAATCTCACCGCTGTTATCGTGTTCGATTTTCACTAACCTATTAATCCTTCAACTTTCATCGCTCTTTGGGTTGAATTTCTTTGAGCAATACGGGCTACATATATAGAGAGATTTTTCCATGAGCTAAGTTCAATTCCCACAAAGTTGGCCCAGTTGGACACCACAAAAAGATAGGCATCGGCGATACTAAAATTATTATCGACCAAATATTTTCTACCATTAGCTAGTAGGCCTTCCAAGTAGTCAAACTTTTTGGCAACGTTTTCTTTAGCCGCTTGCTTTCCTTCGTCAGTTGTATCGGCTTTAAATAAAGGCGCAAAGGCTTTGTGTAATTCAGAGCTCACATAGGTTAAATGTTCCAATACTTTACTTCGAGATATATCACTGATTGCTGGTATTAAATCCGATTCAGCATTTGAATCTGCCAAATATTGTAAGATTGCAGGACCTTCTGTAATGGTATCGTTGGAATCTAGCGTTAAGGCCGGTACATATCCTTTTGGATTAATTTCTAAATAATCATCACCGCTTTCTGTTCGTTTTGTCGTGGTATCAACCTTTTCTATGTCAAAAGGCTGAGCGAGTTCGTGTAATACAATGTGAGACGCTAGTGAGCAAGCGCCTGGTTTGTAATAAAGCTTCATTAAGTTATTTCCTATAGTTCAAGAGTATCAATTAAGTGAAAGGCCAGAATAAATTCATTAGTAACTTTTGTATACTTAATTGCATTAAGTTGCTTGATTGATAGGTTACCTAGAGGTAACCTATTGTAACTAATAAATGATTGGTACCACTATTATGGGGCTCAAAGTAAGAAAAAACCTGTCTCCTCCTGTCCCTCATGATTGCCCACTTTCGGAATGCATGTCGGTATTGGGCGGCGCTTGGACACCTAATATTATTTGGTGTTTAAGTGGTGGAGTGCGGCGATTCAATGAATTAAGAGTTGATATTCCAAAAATATCAGCCAAGGTTCTGACAGTGAGATTAAAAGAACTAGAACAAAAAGGTATTATCTATCGAGAAGTGAAAGCGACGTCACCACCCTCAGTGGAATATTCGCTTTCGGGAGTTGGAAATGATCTGTTGCCAGCGATTAACGCGATTGTAGAAGTCGGACATAAATTGAAGCAAAATAGAATGGATGCTAACGACTGAATAACTGATCTTATTGAGTCGACAGAACTAACCGAGCTGTGCGACTCAGACTGGAGGTAAGAGGACAAATGAACAGGGTAAATCGAATAAAGATTGTTTCAATGATTGCCATTAGTTTGATTGGTAATGACGTTATCGCAGAGTCAAAGATAAAGTTTTTTCTAGAAGCCGAAACCCTTGTTAACTACCGAGACAGTGACTCCAACCGATTCGCAACGAATTTTCCTTTTCCACCAGAGGCGCTCCCTGTCGGTCAAACAAATGCCTTTATTGAAACCGTTGATGCTGGACAACATTTAGAGGTTTCAAGTATTAGTTTTAAGGGAGGCTGGCAATTTAACCACGATTGGTCGTTGTTGTTTAAACTCGATACTATCGATCTCTATGATCGAAACCCGACCTCGGAAGATCGAAAAGTCGACCTCGATAATTTATTATTACGCTTTGGTAAGAAAACAACCACTCGACGATTTGCCAAAGGTGCCGGCGGTTATATTCAACTGGGAAAATTCGAAAAATTCGAGCGTCAAAATGATCGACATTTACAAAGCTACGGTTTAGCCTCCACTTCGTTTAATCGATTTGAGGATACAGGTATTGAATTCGGATATGACGTTAACGCACATTTCTACTTGAAAGGTTCAATCACAACCGGTAATCCAGTCTTTATGCGAGACCCAAATGCGTTAGCAGGAGACAATGGCACCAGTGACTTTAGACCGCCTTTTAACAACCCTGAGCCTGATTTAAAAAGCGGCATTGTGATTCTATACGATGCTGAAATCGAAGACTTTAATCTACAAAGTAAACCCGAACTTGGCTTAGCGCTGGGCTATCGTAGTCAGGGCAAAAATAATCAGTGGCAATCAGAATTAATGTTGTGGGGCTACCAACGCGATTTAGCTGAGAGTAGAGACTTGCACGGTACTTTTTATGGGGGAGACTTGGACTTGCTTGATGGTGTTGCCGATTTTAGCCTACCAATTCAAAGTGACCGGAAAAAAGACATCGGATTCAACTATTGGTTTTATAACCAAGAGCTGACTGCATTTATACAAATGGCTCAACAATACATAGCAGGATTGGAACGCACTGCTATTGAAGTTGAACTAAGCTATCGGATTGCGATTCCGTTCGATTGGTTTATTAACGGAAAACCTGTTATTAAAAGTATTGCCCCCGCTGTGAGATATTCAGTACTAGATACTGATTTTTCAGCTCCTTTCGAATATCCAGCGCCAAGTGTCGCATGGGATTGGGAAAAATTAGATATTGGTTTAAGGCTCGAGTTTCAACATTCCATCAATTTGACGATCGAATTCACCGTCACTGAGTTCGAAACTAAAATCGGTACTGCCGATAATAATGAGTTACTTGTTACGCTAGGTTGGAGAAAACGTTTTTAGAAGTAGAGAACATTTAGTGAGATAAATTTGTCAATCAACTTGGGCTCCGATTAGTCTATAGATTAGAAGGAATAATATGACTTATCAATCGATAAATTCCGAAAGTAAACTGAATCTATTTAACGAGCAATGGACTTCAAAGGTCGTCGCCGAAACGAATGACAACCAGTTCCAATATAGAAATTAGAGGGCGATTTTGATTGGCATGAAGATGTCGATACCGATGAAATAGAGACAACTCCGAATCAATTTTAGAGATAGCAGCGTGGCGATCTCACTGGGCGAAATTTCTATCATCTCGAAGGGCGTTGAGCATCAACGCTATGCCGAGAATGGAGTGAAAATAGTACTTGTTGGATCTAGAGGAATTACTAAAAATTGTCTAATATGCGAGTGAGCACAGTGCTATCAATGACTTGCAGATATAAATCGACTAGTTGCTAAAAGCATTAATTCAAGTAAGAATAGTTTAACCAAGAATTCGTTTAGCTTATATTAACGACTTTCTCAAACGGTTATCTACTTTCAAAGTAGTTTTTGTTGTCGCAAAAATCACATCTGTCTCGGTGGAACCATATTGAGTAAAACTATCAACAATTTTTCTAAGGTGAGGCATATCTTTTGCGATGACTCGCATCAGCAATAATTTGGCCCCTGTCAACACATGACATTCAACGACCGCTGGTGTTTCATCCATAGCGGCCACTATTTCACGATGACTTTTTGAAGATGCCTCTAGTTTCACAAATGCACTGATTCCGAAACCCATTTTTTCGAGGTCTACTTCAATGCTAAAACATTTTAATATACCTACCTCTTGTAGCTTTTCGATATGCTCAGTTATGTTACTTCGAGAGCGATTCAGCTGACTGGCAAGTTGTGAAATGGCTGTCCTTCCATCAGTCTGCAGTTTCTCTATGATTTTCCAATCTAAATCGGTCAGTGGGGCTTTGGACATTCGAAATTCTCTCATTGGCTTTGATAGAGCAAACTGTCGGTAATTGACTTCTAAAGTAGCCAGTTTGCTCTGGCGGTTGATAATGCTTCTATCATAATATGAGTGGAATCAATTGTGAATGTATGAGGTGAAATATGAATCAAGTGACAATTATAAAAATTAATACTATTTGGATTCGTTTAACGCGTTCTATCTTCGATTTATCAATAGTTGTTTTTCTTGTACTTTCGCCAACCGTGAGTAGTCAGGACATTTCTGCCCAAACAATATCACCACAGGCTCCTGAGGAATTGATGCAATTTGGACGTTTAGTTGGTAAGTGGAAAATTAGAGACCAATCACTTGATGAAAAAGGAAACTGGCAAGATGGCGCTGGGGCTGATTGGAATTTCTATTGGATTTTAGGCGGTAATGCAGTGCAAGATGAATGGATCTCACCCGGTATGACAGAGTCAACTCGAGAGAAAGGAAGACAGTTTGGTACTAATATTCGAACCTATAATCCGAAAACTAAAAAGTGGGAAATGATTTGGACTGCGAACACTAGTCGGAAGATCGAATCATTTAGCGCGACGGGTAGCGATGATTCTATGGTGATGGAAGGCTTTTACAATGGAAGCCAAACTCGAATCACTTTCTATAATATTACTAACAGCCGTTTTTCTTGGAAAATGGAAAAAAATAACAACGCAAAGAAAGAATGGCAACCTATTTATAAAATCGAAGCCCTAAAAATAGATGCAAGATAGATATAATGAGTATAAAAACTAAGTTTGAGTACAAAACTGAATCATGAATAGCTTTGTAAAAAGCCAACAAATATTACAACAGCATCAACTATTCGACCATTGGCTAGAGCACGACAAATAAAAAATCTAATGAACTCTAAGAATTGCTTCTTAAAGGTTTGAGCTATTTTTCGGTGACATTGTTGACCTACGAGAGTAATGGAATTAACAAAAATAGATGGACTTCACAAAATTGGTAATTAGTTGATAGACTGCTTGGAACATCTCGATTCAAGCTTTTCATCACGAATCGATTGAGTTATATTTATTTCTAATAATAACTATAAATTGTCGCAGGCCTACCGTGTACTCAGATGATGACGTTGATTTTGCTAACAAGCTTCATGAAAAAGCTGTGGCAGTTCTCCAAGATCAACAGCTTCCTTTAACACCACTAAATTACTCTGTAATTTATTCTTATATTTCCTTAAGACAACCTAAATTGACTGAAAGCATAAAACGTTATTTAGCTTCTGGAAATCGAATTAATAACCAGTTTCTTCGAGAAACATTTGATGAATATATACTTGGACAAAAGAGGTTTGAGGAAGAACTAATTAAGCCAATTGACGGTATGATTGAGAGTATGATTAAGCAAATAGGTGCTCAGGTAAAATCAGAAGAAGAAATGGCTGTAGCCCTCAAAGAAGTTGGAAAGCGACTTTCATCCAGTGAACAAAAGTCTGATGTAGAGGATGTTGTAGCGGATTTAGGAGGAATTACAGATAAAGCGAGACGAGAACACCAAGAGTTATTTCAAGAACTTACGAGTGCGCAAGATGAAATCTTCTCTTTAAAAAAAAGACTGGAGGCGTCGGAAAAAGAAGCGATTACCGATCCCTTAACCGGGCTATTAAATCGTCGGGGAATGCAGCAAAAATTGGAGGATATTGACTCACCGATAGATACATCTTGTATTATTATCGATATCGATCATTTTAAAGGAATCAATGATAATTTCGGTCATTTGGTAGGTGATAGAATTATCAAGCGAGTGACTAGCGAAATAAAAAAACACATTCGTGGTCGTGATTTAGCGGTTAGATTTGGTGGAGAAGAATTTGCAATTTTATTAATTGATACCCCTATCGAAGGTGCAAAAAAGGTAGCAGAAACCCTCCGAAAGAAAGTTGACTCGCTTAAATTGGTCATTAAGTCCAATAAAACCCAACTACCATCAATTAGCATTTCATTGGGAATTGCCTCCTTTGATACAGACTTGGAATGGGATAATTTGTTTAAGCGCGCCGATGACGCGCTATATGCAGCCAAACAAGGTGGACGAAATCAAACTCGGTTTGTTCAGGGGCAAGATTTTCTGAAGGTCGATGTCTAAATTTCCACCAAAAGAATCCAAATTAATGGTTAGTATGTTCGGTAAAAATATCAACGGGAGCTTCATTTCGGTCGAGTATTAAATACTGAGATAAATCCTGACCGTTCATGACATCATTCACCATTTTATTAAGGATGGGGTCTGCTTCTTCAGGAGTTGGCATTTCATTGTTCTTACCTGCTAGCCCAGCAATAAACATCATATCCCAACCAGAATCAATCGCGTCAGCTTCCGCGATAAAGTCTTCAAATGTAGTAATCTCATCCGCAGTTTTATCGACACAGATAACAGGTGTAATGGTGCCAGACATGCCTTCTTCATCGTCCGTCTCAATATCTGATTGCGCAAGCATGATTAATAGACGTTGGGATTCAGACTTTGCAGTTTCAACCATAGCTAAGAATTTAGATGACATTGTGAAGTTCTCGGTGGGTGGATAATAGACAAGCGAGTAGAGGCGTAATTGTAGCAGTATTTATGGTGGTGCGGGAATATGCGAGGGAGATGTTTTTGCTAGCTATTGTTGTTCAGCTTATTAATGATCTGACATAACCGGTCGATCTTTATGTTGGATAACTGTCGATAGTCAAAATAAGGACAAACGATTAACCTTTCTTCTTTATCTATCGCAAATTCATGGTCGAACCAATTTAATTGAACGTTTAGATGTTGATTGTTGATGAGATCGTTTGCATAGGTCTTTCCGCAAATAATGTGTAAAACGTCGGAATCGCAACTTATGCCAGCCTCATTGGGCGCATCGAGTTGAGGTGGTGAGAAAAGCAATGCTGTTTCACTACTTTCCTGCAGTAAAAGCTCATCCCGGTACTGTTGCCAAGTGGTAATCGTTTTTGACATTCTTAGCCAAGGAGGATTAAGCGCGAATAAAAACTTAGCATAAACATTGAATACTTTGCGCCAGCCATTACCGCATTCTTGGCCGATTGAAGCTACCTCAGTCGGTTGCAGTGGTAATATCGAATTGAATTGTTGATAAGCTGGCATATTAGGTCGATTGCCAATATACACGGCGATTTGGAAGTCCGCTGAGCCTAGTCCGAATGGTTTCATAGTTTGGTGATTTAGCACTTAATTTTTAGATGTGAGCACAAAGCTAGTAGCTTAAATGATAAGCATAAAATTTCAAACTTAAGATTAGCTTTCTCATTAAGTTCCGGATCTCCCGTTATTGACCGAAAAACGAACAAAATCAGCACTGATTACCTAATCATTATCAAACCAATAGATATCCCATAAGCTTCTAAACGGTTAATAAAACAAACTATACCCTTCAATGATTGAAATGAAAGGGAAAGTGTGAATGCAGTCAAGTAATTCTAAAACCACCATTGGATTGAGTACAAGCTTCGCGATAGCGATGGTTTTGTTAGCGAGCGGGTGTGGCGGCAGTAGTGGCGGAGGCGATGATACTGTTGAGCCGCCGCTAATTAATCAAGCGCCTGTGGCTAATGCGGGAGACAATTTGACAGTGGCGGGAAGTGAAAATATCACGTTAATTGGTAGCGGTACTGACAGTGACGGCACAGTCAGTACATTTGGCTGGAGCCAAACCAGCGGTAGTGGTGTGCAGTTGGAAAATGCGAATACTGCAAGTGCTAGTTTTGTATCGCCGACCTTAACTGCCGATGAAATCTTGGTATTTGAGTTAACCGTTACCGATGATGATGGTGATACTGGAACCGATTCCGTCAGTATAACTGTTGAAGCTTCTAATCAACCATTCAATATTGCACCGACGGTTAGCCTTGGTGACGATATCGTAATTCAAGAAGGTCTCGAACATTCAATTCTTGCAACGGCGACGGATGAAGATGGCACCATTGAAAGCTATCTTTGGATGCTTGTTGACGGTCCTGATGTTGAATTGCGAGATGTAACCACCGAACGAGTTACTTTTACGGCGCCGCTTATTGATGGCATTGTGACGATGGAACTTCAGTTAGAAGTTACTGATGATCAAGGTGCTACTGCGACGGATAATATGGTGGTTCAATTCGAAAATTTTATCGCTCGACTCAATGATACTGGTATAACGACTTGCGGTGATTATGCTGTTGGAGCAAGTAATCAGCATGGCAATCGCGAAAACTGTGGTGATTTAACCGATGGCGAAGTCGACCCGATCCCGGTAGGTCAAGATGGTCATCAAGGGTTGGATTTTACAGAACCTAGTGATTTGAACGGGAGAAAAGGTTTTAACTTTACCAAAATAGACCAAGACGGCAACGAGCTTGAAAGTAGTGCTACTGAATGGGCGTGCGTTAAAGACAATATCACTGGCTTAATTTGGGAAGTAAAAGATTCCGTTGGAGGGCTACACGATACGACCAATACTTACAGTTGGTTTAATACCGACGAGACAAATCACGGTGGCGATATTGGTACTAGTAACGGTGGGAGCTGTGCCGGGAGTGATTGCGATACTGAGGCTTTTGTGAACGCGGTGAACGAAGAAAGATATTGTGGTGGAGGCGATTGGTCGCTACCCACTTTAGAGCATCTTCGTTCGATTGCTGATTATAGTGTGATAAGGCCTGACCTAACCATCGATACCAATTTCTTCCCTAATCCAAGCGTTGTCTATTGGTCGTCTAGTCCAGAAGCAAATCGTTCAATTGGCGTTTGGGTTTTTAGTTATCTTGATGGAAGTGATTTGACCGCTTCAAAAAATAGCGATAGAGCTGTTCGCCTCGTGCGGGCTGCCGAGGATTTTTAATATTCGAATTAATTTGGGAAATCAGGAAATTAGAAATATTCTCTATGAAATTATGTTTATCTATTTAGAACTTAGTTAAAGGAATCGACGATATGTTAAAGAAAATAAACCGACTCATTATATTAGTGAGTGCGTTACTTAGTAGTAGTTTTGTGCTCGCGCAAACCTGTGATGAGGAAATACTATTAACAGCACCCACTGGCAGATTCACCGTCGGGGAAGGAATCATTAATGATAAGAAAACAGGGTTGATTTGGTCTCGGTGTGCCGTAGGGCAAGTATTCAACTCGCAAGGTACAGAGCCATGCTCTGGCAATGCCAGTCAATTAAATTGGAAGGAAGCACTCGATGAATCAACTCGCTTTGAAGGTGGCAGTCGGTTAGATTGGCGATTACCCAGCATAAAGGAATTAAGCTCTTTAGTTGAACGGGCGTGCTTTTCACCAGCCATTAATGAAGGTCTTTTTCCGCTAACTGAGGGCCATTACTGGACCTCTTCACCCGATATACAGGGAAATGGTCCACTGGCTTGGATCGTTGATTTTAACTTTGGTGGCGATGGTAAAATCGGTAAACACCTGCTTCGCTCCGTTCGCTTTGTTGCAGGTGGTGATACTTTTTAACTAAATAAGTTATCTACCGGAGACGACAGAATTTTTTGGGTTACCTCACTGTTTGGCTGTGGTAGCCTAAGATAAATACTAACTCCACCTGTTATTTTAACTCGTTATGCAATCTCCCATAGAGCTCAATGTAGAGAAATCTAATTTAGAAAAACTAATTCTTAAAACCACTGGAGCCTCCAAGCTCAATCATTTAAAAGATATTCAAACCTTGTGGAGTGGCTACGGGAAAATTGTTCGATACGGATTAAAGGAATGCGATTATCCATCGGTTGTGGTTAAACATGTTAAGTTGCCGGATATCGCGCATCACCCCAGAGGATGGAATACCGATCGCTCCCATCAACGAAAGGTTAAATCCTATCAAGTCGAGTCTGCTTGGTATGAATGCGTTGCCAAATATTGTGATAGGACATGTCGAGTACCACAGAGTTATGCCGTTGAGTCTGGGGAGACAGAGTTTTTCATGTTGTTAGAAGATTTAGATGCCGCAGGTTTTCCTGTTAGAAAACAACAAGTCGATTTAGCAGTGACTTCAGATTGGAAAGACATGCAAGCTTGCTTGAGCTGGTTGGCGAATTTTCATGCAACGTTTATGAATCGTTCCAATGAGTTTCCTGAACTTTGGGACAAGGGGAGTTACTGGCATTTAGACACACGCCCCGATGAACTTGAAGCGCTTGAAGATATAGAATTGAAAGATGCGGCGGTTTTAATTGATCAGCAACTCGATAATTGCCGTTATAAAACTTTGATCCATGGCGATGCTAAGTTAGCTAATTTTTGTTTTGCTACCAATTCCACTAATAATAATTCTAACGATAGCGAACTAGTTGCTGCGGTTGATTTCCAATATGTTGGT
>JAHRVB010000260.1 GCA_019090895.1 Kangiellaceae bacterium | reverse complement strand
TTCAATTGGTCAGCAACGCATGGGCAGGATTTGGTGCGGCATTTGGACCGTTAATTGTTCTCGGATTATATTGGAAAAGAATGACCTTTCCTGGTGCTCTAGCTGGAATTGTTGTGGGAGCGACGACTGTTTTAATTTGGATATATGCACCGTTCACAATCGGAGAACAATCACTTAGCAGTATCGTTTACGAAATTATTCCAGGCGTATTGTTAAGCTCCATTGCAATTGTTGTTGTTAGCTTATTAGGCGATGAACCTTCTGACGATATGAAGTCGATGTTTGATACGATGGTGAAGAGGGTTAAGGCTGAGAGTTAGACGATAAAGCAGGGCAAGGTTTGGTCTCTTAAAATAAAATGGTGTTTGAGTACTGAGGGTGATAGAAATATTTGGGTTCGCACTATAATAAGGTGTTTTTTCTTTGTCTCGAGTGACACTTTATTCGATAATAAATCAGGTCACAAACTTAATTAATAAAGGCTAGCGTGGCAATGAAAATCTTTACGAAAATAGGCATTTTAGAAGAAGTTTTTCACATTGTTAAGGAATCAAAAATCTCTGTTTGTATCGGACTTAAGTTCTTTGAAAAACGGACATGCACGTGAAATCGGCCTTTTTATCATAAATTTCGTGATACGAAAGATTACCGTACCGATTGACCACGTTAAAAATTTTTGAGTTGTCTTCAACAAAACCAACTAACGTTCTACTCCGATGCCCTACTCTAGGAGTATTAGATCGATTGCTTTAATAATTCACTTTTTCGCCCAATTTCTTATAGATGAGACTTGAGCTGCAAATTTGGCGGGTATGTGATCATTATTGGCGGTTTATTAACACTTTTCTTTATCATTTTCTGAGACAATAAGTATTTGACGGTCCAAAAACTAATCGGTTGGGCCAAATGCTTAGAGTGTAGTTTTAGTCCGGTGCTGCTCGCCTATGTAGCGACAGCTCTGATAAAACTGCGAGATAAGAAATTTATTTAAAAGTAGCCCTAAGAAAACCAAAAACGTAAGAATTAGAGGAATAACAAATGAAGTTACTAGCTATGTTTAATGTATCTATTACATTGGGTATTCTCATTCTAGCAACAGCGTGTGGCGGTGGAGGAGGCAACGATTCTCCAAAAGTGGAGACATCTGGTCGAATAACGGGAATTGAATTATCAATGGGGCTTGTTCAACCTGAGTTTAATTCTACGATTTTAAGTTATACCGCATCATTATCATATGCGGCTGAGAATATAAGAATTAAACCAACATTCAATGGTGATGGCGCGATATTTGTTAATGGGGTAGAAATTACGAGTGCTGACGCTTCAGTGGCAGTGAGTGTACCTGAAGGTGAGACTATCGTGGAAGTATCCATACAAAATGGTTCGGACTCTACAACTTATACCCTAAACGTTCATCGACAATCAATGGAGCAATTTACTCAAATAGCATATATAAAGGCTTCCAATTCAGGTGATAACTCATTCGGTACTTCAGTTGCTTTAGACGGTGATACATTAGTGGTCGGTGCGTTATCCGAAAGTAGCAACGCATCGGGAATAAATGGCGACCAATTAGATACTAGCTTAACCAATAGCGGAGCCGTTTATGTCTTTGTCAACGAAAATGGAGAGTGGCAGCAGCAAGCATACATTAAGTCCTCGAATCCTGACATCGATGATTTCTTTGGTGGAGAATTAGCTATCGACGGGGATACTTTAGTTGTTGGGGCAGACTCTGAAGATAGTAGCGTTAATACTATAAACGGTAATCAACTTGATAATAATTCTGAAGACGCGGGTGCTGCCTATGTTTTTGTCAGGGAGGCGGGAGTTTGGCGACAACAAGCTTACCTTAAAGCGTCTAATTCAGATGCTGATGACCGATTTGGAGGAAGCATTTCGATTTCTGGCGATACGATTGTCGTTGGAGCGTATAACGAAAGTAGCGATGCCACCAGTATAAATGGCGACCAAAATAATAATATCAACGAAAGGTCAGGCGCTGTCTACATATTTACTCGTAGTGAGGAACAATGGTCACAGCAAGCTTATCTAAAAGCATCTAACAACGATTCTTTCGACTTTTTTGGAGTTGCAGTTGCGATAGATGAAAGTACATTAGCAGTTGGTGCTCATAAAGAAGATAGCAATGCTTTCGGTATTGATGGCAACCAAAGTTCAAATGCTATGAGACTGTCAGGGGCGGTGTATTTGTTTGAAAGAGTCAATAATCAATGGACACAACAAAACTATGTGAAAGCGTCCAATCCCGGTGAAGAAGACTTGTTTGGAAGAGCCATCGCGCTTGAGGGAAATACGCTGGTTGTTTCGGCTGAAAATGAAAGTAGTAATGCGACAGGAATCAACGGAGACCAGCTCAACGACGATGCTCGTTGGTCTGGCGCAGTTTATGTATTTGTTAAAGAGGGGAGCAATTGGAGCCAACAAGCCTATATTAAAGCATCGAATACTGATAATAATGACGAGTTCGGCAGTAGGGCACTCGCACTTAAAGGTAATAGGCTAATTGTTGGAGCTAGATCTGAAATTAGTCGCTCCTCAGGAGTTAATGGAAATCAAGAATCAAATTATACTAATTCACATTCTTTTAGTGACTCAACATTTGATGGTGCTGCCTATCTTTTTGAAAGAGTGGGAGATAATTGGCAACAGATAAGTTATTTTAAAGCGTCAAATACCCATGAGCATATGAGCTTTGGAGGAGCAGTCTCGATATCAGATGAATATATTATAGTCGGAGCGCAAAATGAACAGAACCCGGGTATCGGTATTAATCCTAATCAAAATGTGTTCGATTCTTTTGACTATTCAGGCGCGACTTATGTTTTCCCAAATAATTAAATATTAGATTGATAGGCGTTGGCTAGAATTAAAACGTAAGTCGAATCAAGTAGATCGTTATAGAGCTTGTAGCGAATACCCAAAGCGGTTCGCAGGGCACACTAACCCGATAATTTACCGTCATATAAAAAAACTACTTTGATTCAACTACTGCGTCGGGTTTCCTTCGTCTACACCGACCTATTTTGGGAGGACTTACTCAATACTCTTTTACCTTGAACCCTTTTTTTCTTGATGTCTTTCATTTCTTTAACGACATCTGCGCGTATAGCTGTGGCGATGTTCATTCCTTTGGTCGGAGATTGCTTTGCGAACCTCCACAAATTACTCTCACGACAATTAAACCTTCATTGATGAATTTTAATTCTGCAATAATCATGAATCAAGTCTTAGATAGAAATTGTACTTAGGGATTGAATTCAGGATAAAGCAATATCACCAGGCTTAGCTCGTAGGCGCGATTATCTTACAAGTGCATGTCGCATGCGCGTATAGCTTTCCATTTTCATCGACTAATTTTGCTTCAGA
>JAHRVB010000259.1 GCA_019090895.1 Kangiellaceae bacterium | reverse complement strand
TCTTTAATTTTATTAGAGTTGTAAAAAAAAGCCGGTTCAAGATTAAATCGGCTTTTTTATTTTAAGCAATATGGAATCTTTAGGGCGAGAGAATTTGATTGTTCATCTCATTAAGGTAAAAAGGCTCTAGAAGTGAAGTTATGAGTAATCAATAATACATTAGTTCTGAAACACCCCTTAAAAAGCGTACTTTTAGTCATTTGTAATGAGTATTTCTTCGCCGTTGAACGCGACAGTTTGACCCGAAATAATTTTACAGCGTTTCCTAGTTTCCACTTTTCCGTCAACCAATACATTGCCTTCTGCAATGAGCTGTTTTGCCATGCCACCGCTTTCACACCACCCTTCAAATTTCAATAGGTTATCTAAGGTGATATGAGGTCTACCATCAAGTGAAAAAATTTGCATTTTTGTTGCTCTAAGTCTAATTAGGGGATAAAAGAAAGCTATTCTAACAGAATAGACAGAAATCGGAGTCCTTTGATAAATCGCTTTATCCCAGCATTTAAAATTGTAATAATAGCCGCCCTTTTTTTATACTGTGAAATATAGACCATGTGGTTTAAGAATTTACATGTTTATCGATTACCCGAGCAATTCTCCATCGACCCAGAAGAACTTGCAGAAAAGCTGGAAGAACGTCGTTTCAGCCCCTGTGGCCGTCAAGCAGATAAGACGCTTGGTTGGGTATCGCCGATTCACCGAAATCGCGAGTATTTAGTCCATGCAGCCGATGGGTGTATTTTGTTTTGTATGAGAAAAGAACAAAAGATGATTCCCGCGAGTGCAGTGAAAGAAGCTTTGGAAGAAAAAATTGCCGATATGGAACAGGATATGGGTCGCAAGGTCTACCGCAAGGAGAAGCAGTCCATTAAGGAGGATATTGTCAGCATGATGTTGCCAAATGCTTTTCCGCGTTCTAATCATATTAGTGCGTATTTTGACCTGCAACGCAGTTTGTTGGTCATCAATGCATCTAGCCCCGCACAAGTGGATGAATTTTACGAGTTATTGACTGAATCAATTGGTTCATTTGGAGCGATACAGTTGCTGCCAGAGGTTGACCCTTCGACCGTCATGGCTGGGTGGGTTACTAATGGTTTGCCTGAGGGATGGGAATTAAGCGGAGAATACCAGCTGAAGGATCACCAAGATGAGCGGACTGCTCGATTTAAAGACTATGATTCGGAGAATCCTTTTGTTGTAAGTCTTTTGGAAGACGGCTATAGCTTTAAGCGTCTCGGTATCGTTTACAAGGAGCGAATTACCGCGGGTATTCAAGACGATTTACAAGTTAAATCTGTAAAGTTTCATGAAGAACTTCTTAAAGATAATGATGAACTTAAAGGGGAAGATGAATTAGTCAAATTTGATGCAGATTTTGCTCTGATGACGGCGGCACTTGCTGATTTTATTAATGAAATCATACAAGTATTTGAGTGTAAAAAGGATCTTGCCGACGAATAGCATCTTTGTTGCCTGCCGCTTTTGCAATAAATGCAGGGTTGATGCAAATATGTCAGCTAAATTGACTATTAGCTCATATATTGAACGGAGCTTTTACAGTTGGCAAAATTTAGACTATATTATGCTAAAGAAGATGGGAACAGCGAAACGGAGATAGTACTGAGCGACTGCCTCCGAAACGCCAAATTGCATCCAATATTGTTGTCAACTTATTAGAACAAGACACATGTCAAATAGCGGTCATCCAAACCTTACTGCTGTCGTTGAGCAAAAACTGCTTAACGTTGTAGCCAATCAAGAAGTTCAATCCGCCGAGGATGGTCTTGAGCTGTCAGTCGATAATTATCTTAAGCTTGCCGATCTCTATCATTTTCATAAGTCATTTGAGAAAGAAAGGAAGATATTGGAGAGGTTTACAGAATCTGAAAATGCAGCTATAGAATCATTGCAAGATACCTACGAACGAATTGAGCGGATAGCAAAAACATTACACGTATTAAACGGCCCAATACCTGCTCCATCCAACGATAGGTCAAGTAGCGAAGAAACGTTGTCCTTGCTTTCAATTGAGTCTGAACCAGAAGTAGTGGAAATGCATTCCCACTCTAAGGTTAACCTCACCATCATTTCACCGATGAACTCTCCATTAAAAGAATCGGTGAAATACCTCACCATTTGTGCGGCTTATACGGGTCGGCGAGATGATGACGAGGTGGTTCAGTTATCAATGGTGTTATCAAGTTTTACTGCTTCTAGCAGTTCTAAATTTCGAGTGTTAGAAACTTATACGGGAACTCGTTTAACAAAAAAGGTAGTGCCGCAGCGACTTCTGTCTAAATTTAATATTTCTAAGGATGAGCACTTAAATAGGCCTTTTGATCGCCAGAGAATAATATCCTTATTCGAACAGGCTGATTATGTCGTCAGTCACAATAATCCGAATGTCGAAAGACAAATGTTGGTCACGTTGTTACCCGAAGTGGTTGACTCAGAGTGGTATTCCACCCAAAAAGATATCCCGTGGCGTGCCTTAGGCTTTGATTCCATAAGTTTATCTAAATTAGCAGCCGGTTTTGGTCGACGCAAACCGAGAACAACTCTGGAGCGGGCCAAAGCTATTAGTTTGTTGTTGCAGCACGAAGAACCTTCGGGTAGTCATTTATACATTGAGCGCGTTCAGAATATGAAACCTATGAAAGCAATTAAGCTCTCAAAACAAATGCTTGCGGCCCACCATAAAATGAATAAGTCAAAGCCTAGTTATAAGATACTAATAGCAGGGATATTTGTTAGTGTATTAGTTCTGTCCGCCGGACTAAAATATCTTAGGATTGTTTAATAACCTGAAATTCTGAAGTGCTCAAATTTTCATTTGTAAACCACGAAGGTTGCTTGTCGATTAGATGAGTAGAAAAAAAGTCATTGACCAATTCTGTGGTTAGCTCGATCGAACGTAGCGCATCCACTGGGCCTAATCCAACGTCATAGTCGTCATGATCCCACTGCCACCAAAGAACATGGTCGGTAAAACTAATATGATTAAATTGAGCCAACTTAACTAGGTAAGCGTTTTCGCTCGCGAATCGATAATCGAATTTGGGGTGATGATTTTTCGAAACAAAGAAGGCAAATGGCTGAGTGAGATAGTTGCCCTCAAAGTTGAAAATAGTCCCATCAAGATTAACGACAGCTTTGATTCTAGGGTCTACTGATGCAGAATGGTATGAAGCGGCACCGCCATAAGAATGACCAAAGATTCCAATACGTGATAAGTCTAATTTTTGAAAAAATAAACTATTCTGTGAAGCGTTGATTCGGCTGAGTTGTTCGATCACGAATAATTGATCGGCTGACCAAATTGGCAAGTACTCTGATATTTTTTCGCGATTGAGCGGTTTAGCCCAAATAGGCTTGTCAGATCCTATGTCGGATGGATTAGCGCTGTAACTATGGTTAATCGCAACGATGATAAAGCCCTTGCTCGCCAGTTCTGCGCAAAGCGCCGCATAGTATTCCGCGCTATATCCATAACCATGAGAAAACACTAATACGGG
>JAHRVB010000258.1 GCA_019090895.1 Kangiellaceae bacterium | reverse complement strand
TTTCTCGGTGAGGGAAACTGGCAGTCAGATGGCAGGATTAACAAGGCGCTGAAACCAACTACCAAAACTGTTATTCAAATTGCTGCGCAATTACGCGCCATTTTAGTCAGCGGCTGAGCGCGGCGGTAGCTGCATGTATGGGGTAAAAAATGAGGGGTGGATCTAAACTCGTATTGCCAATAATGCTATCGTTTATGCTAGCTGGGTGTGGGCTTAGTCATACCCTAGTGCAAATGTCCACTTTAAGTGTAACTATTGTGACAGCTGGCGAAAATGAAAATGTAATTGTTTTAGTGCCGGAGTTTTATTGCGAGTCTGAAGCATTTGTGTCACTTGTTTCAGAAAAATTAGATCAAAATTCTTCCTATCATTGGAATACATTAAATTTACATAGTAAGTCGAAAGGATCTTTAGAGGTTAATGAACAGAGTAGATACATCGGCTCAATGTTTCCTTTTACTCCTGGCCGAGACACGATGGAAAGTCGAGTTATATTCATTAAAAAGGGCAATAATATTTTTAGGGTATATGTAACTGGTCTAAGTGTAGAGGTTAAAGTTACGGACTTTGATGAAAATAAACGTTCTCTTCCTCTTTCCTTATCAGAAGGTAAAGTAAACGAATGGGGAGGCCCAAGAGAAGCCCAAATTGGGGAGGAGGTAGACTTTTACAAACGAGTCGAGTGGAAAAATTCAGGAGAGTTGAAAGTTATTTATCTTAATCGTAGCAGTGAGCGAGATTTAATTGAAGTTGAATTTAGTGTCAAAGATAGCAGCTAACCAGGAATTCTAGCCGACGCCTATAAGAGGTGCGGCTGAGTTTAATCGTTATAGAGCCAGAGAGTAACCGAATCGTTCCAAAAATTAAGTGCTCGTCTCCTTAAGGATAGGAAAGTGAAAGCGACTAGGAGCGAATTAGTCTCTCTTTCGCTTGTTGATATTCGCCTGCTAGATCACCTAGTAGTTGGTTCTAACGTAACTTCAATGGCTGAGCGGGGGCTGAGCTGATGATCAGTATCCTAAGAATATGTTTAGATTCGGGAAATGCACATACAAAACTATTGTTTATTGTCGGTTAGACAATTTTCCCTTATTCTCTCACGGCTTGAAATGGTGGGTAATATCATGGCTGGTGAAATTTTAACCATAAAAAAGGTTGCAGTATACCCCAGGCTATCTGAGAAGACGGCCTATCGGTTAGCTTCCGATGGCAAATTGCCTGGATTCAAGGTCAGCGGTAGCTGGCGTTTTAAGAAAGAAGATATTGGGCCTTGAATTAAAGAACAAAAAGACTTGGTTTCAAAAGCTTAATATCATAGTACTTATAGCAAGTTGGAAATAATAAAGTGGGGGGTTAGAAAATGAAATCGAATGCTGCGGGACAATTACTCGGATATTCACTTCAATTTCCGCGAGCATTGTTTCATCTGCTGACGTGTTCCCCTGGTGACTGTGTTTCAATTGAAGTTATCGGCGATGTGGCGACACAGACACATGACAATAGTCTGATCACCGAAGAGGATAAATCATCTATTGTTGGTAATCCGGTCAACAATAAATCTACTGATCTATGGAAGACCTTTTATAATTGGATAGAAGCAATCAACGATGGCGAGATTGATGTAGATGCCACAAAATTTATATTATATTGCAATAAGTCAGGGCAGCACGGAATTGTCGATGAGTTTAGTGCCTCAACAAATACAGATGCGGCTACTGCTGCTGTAAAATATGCAAAAGCAAAGCTGTCCGATATTAAAGACGGGCATGCTGTTTGGGAATACTACGACTATGTGGTTAATAGTAACGAAAAGGTTCTTCTCGTTGTCATAGAGAATTTCGAATTGCAAATAGGTAAAGGTGCTTCGTATGATGGGTTGCGAGAAGAATTAAAGAAAAAGCACATAGCTGCTTCTCAGTTGGCGTTCGTGTTGCATGAGTTGTCTGGTTGGTTGCAGGAAGATATTCTCACTAAGATTGCAGCTAATAATAATGCAGTTGTTAGGTGGGATGAATTTGATCATAGATTTAAAGTTTTGTTTGATCGTTCTCGTAAGCGAGAGCTGATTGATTTTACTTTACATTCTCTCCCCGAGGCAGAGGAGATTGATGGCCATCTTAAAGTACGTCCAACCTATATAAAGCAGCTTGACATTATTGGTATGGATGATGATGACGTTCTAACGGCCGTATCTGATTTTATGAGGGCTGATATAAATCGTGCCAGGTGGATAGAAGAAGAAATTATTGATGAGGTTGTAGCCCAGGATTTTGAAAATAGGTTGAATAGTTATTGGGCTAATCGAAAAAAAAGAATTGGAATTACTGAGCCTAGCTTGCCTGAACAGGACAAGGGGAAGTTACTATATTTAGATTGTATGGCCAGAAGTGAAACGATAAGGGATATGTCTCCCCCGGATTCAACGATATCTGGTACGTACCATGCGCTAGCAGACTCTCCGGTTTTGGGCTGGCACCCTGATTGGGAAAACAATATAAAAAAATGATGGAGCTAATATGGGATTATTAATCGAAGAAGTAAAACTCTGGAATACACCATTGGTTGGTGCATTTTTGCTATGGAGTTTTACGAAAGGTTATTCTGATAATCATCAAAATGGAGATTCTCCTGTCGGCCTTTTGCACTTTATTGCTTTGGCTATTCTTACAAATAAAGAGTTGATGAAGCCTATCAGTAATATGCGGGATGATCTTCAGTCGTATGTTAGAAGTTTCCAGGACAAGAATGAATCTGACATTCTTTTGAATATACAGCCGAGGACATTGGAGCGACGTGAACAAACATTAAAAGCGATTGATGTGGCTATCGCAGAGGGGTTGTTGGCGTGGGATACAGACAGTGGAAAGTTATATTCCCGTAAGTTGGAAAAAAGACCTGGCAGAGGGAAGGCTTTAAAGAAAGACGTTAAGCGCGATGGTGTAAAGGCGGAAATTCTTGGTAAATGGTTTTCACAGCATGACTTGCCAACAATTGCGGCATACTTAAGGGTGGTTTTCTGATGAAGTTTCAACTTAAAAAGTTAGTAATATGGCCTAGGTCTGTTGAATTCGCCCCTCGTATTGTTGAGTTTGAAGTTGGTAAGGTAAATGTGATTACAGGCGGATCGCGAACAGGTAAATCGGCCATTATTCCAATTATTGACTATTGCTTGGCGTCTAGTGATTGCAATATACCAATAGATACAATCAGGGATCATGCTTCGTGGTATGGGGTTGTATTTCAAACAGAGTCAGAAGAAATACTAATTTGTAGGTGCGTCCCAGAAGGAAATAAAGCTTCCAACGAGTTTTATCTGTTGAGAGGAGAGGCTATAAGTGTACCCCCCGTAATCAATGCTCCAAACGAAAAAACAGATGGAGTAAAGAATATACTGAATTCTATTTCGTCTGTTCCGTATTTTTCGTTGAGTGGCGATGAGGATAGTAACAAAGCGTTTCAGGCTAGGTTGGGTTTTAGAGACCTGATGGCATTGGTTTTCCAGAGTCAGGATCTTGTTGCCAATCAAAATATTATTTTCTATAAAACCCATGCTCATGAACACCGAGAGAAGTTAAGAAACTGGTTTCCCTATATTCTGGGTGCAGAAAATATTGATATATTGATTGCAAGGCAAAGAATGCAGGTTGTTGAAAGGCGTCTTGGGCAGTTAAGAAAGGAATTGGAAAGGGCGCGTGCGGTATCGAATTCGTGGATGTCTAACATGCTTGGGCATATTAAAGTAGCGGATGAGTACGGCCTGTTAGATGAGCCGTTGTCAGAGAACTGTGATTCTGAAGAGCTTGTTAACGTGGCTAGATCGATAATTGAAAATATCCCTGATTATTCTAAAACAAGTATGGATAATGTTGAAAGAGCTAATAATGAAATTGCAAGGCTTGAAGTTGAAGATGAGAATATAAGCTTTGATATTGGTGCGGCAAAAAAACGTCTTACTGATATTAGGCGCCTAAAATCTGGCTTTTCTGGTTATGGTGCTACTGTACGTAAAAGGGTTGATAGACTGCACATTTCACAATGGTTAGAGAGTGTTTCCGTTGAGTCCAGCGGTTGCCCAGCTTGTGGAAGTCGTGATCATCCAAATTCAGCTCTCGAATTCAAAAAAATTTCGTCTGCGTTTAAAATATATGAAGAAGAGTGTGCGACAGTTTCTGAGGTTCCTACTTCATTTTCTAGAGAGGAGGAAATAATAAAAATTGACTTGGAGGCGGCTCTTGAAAAGAAGAAAGTTCATCAAAAAAGATTCGATTTTTTGCTTTCAAGGGATAAAAAATCTCAAGAGGAGTTTCAGCGTAAGAGAAGCATGTTTTTATTTCTTGGTCATCTTCAGTCCTCTATGGAGACCTTTGAGCGCCTTTCAGATGGTGGTGAGTTCCAGAATGAAATTGATGCGCTAGAGAAAGAGCATGAGGAACTGTTAAGGACGATGGATAGCAAGGCTGTTCGTCGAAGGATAGAAGCTGCTACTGCCATTATTTCGCAACAAATACTTGTTTATTTGAAGATATTGGATGTGGAGGAGAAATATAGAATAATGCCGCCTGAATTTAGTGTTAAAGATTTAAATATTCGGGTTCGTAGTAATGATGGGCATTGGCATTTTCTTGCCGAGGTTGGTAGTGCTTCAAATTGGGTTTCATTTCATATCGCGCTAATGTGTTCTTTACACGAATATTTCCTAGATCAAGAAGCATCGTGCGTCCCTGGCTTTGTTATTTTTGATCAGCCTAGTCAAGTATATTTTCCTAAGCTACAAAGAGGAGAGGAGTCAAAAGACAACTCATCGTATAAGGACGAGGATGTTGATGCGGTAAAAAGTATCTTCAAGACGTTAGCTAAATCTGTATTGGCTAGTAAGGGTAAATGGCAAAGTATTGTTCTTGATCACGCAGATGCTGGTATTTATGGTGATATAGACGGCGTTCATGAAGTTGATGTTTGGCGTGATGGGGTGAAGTTGATACCTACAGAGTGGTATGCTCAATAAATCCCATCTATTACATCAAGGCCGTGGTGGCCTTGATTAGTAAGTTCTCTCAATATTCTCCAATGATGCCAGGGCGTTTCTTCGCTCGGGGGCACCACTAAAGGACAGCCAGTGCGCCGAGCTAAATCGGTAGAAGATTGGAGGTGAAATCCCTCTATCGAGTAAGGGCTAGCAACCCGCTCGAGCCCCGA
>JAHRVB010000257.1 GCA_019090895.1 Kangiellaceae bacterium | reverse complement strand
GCTTCCGATAGAATTCGGTCCACGTTGATGCGGGGTGGAGCAGCCTGGTAGCTCGTCGGGCTCATAACCCGAAGGTCGTTGGTTCAAATCCAGCCCCCGCTACCAATTTTTAACGATTAAAGCCCCTTTATGGGGCTTTTTTGTAAGCTTATTCTGAAGTTTTGATAAGCTATAACAGTAAGGTGTTGGCAAAGTTAATTTGTTATCAAATTAACGCCAATCTCCAGTAGTATTTGGAATGGGCCTTATGTGCTCATTTTTTGTTTGTGGAACATCAAGTTATTCTTAAGTAATATAATGTTGATTACTCCACCAAATTATTAAACGAAATATTTAGTAAAATGGCAAAAATTGATTTATTAACAGATATGTTGAGACCTGCTGCCGAAGCATTGGGATATGAGCTATTAGGCCTTGAATTTATTGGCCAAGGGGTTCATTCTGTTCTTCGGGTCTATATAGACCATGAAGATGGTATCACGGTCGATGATTGTACTAAGGTAAGTCATCAAGCGAGCGGGATTTTGGAAGTAGAAGATCCAATTACCAGTCAATATACTTTAGAAGTCTCTTCGCCAGGAATGGATAGGCCTTTGTTTACCTTACCCCATTTTGAAAACGTAGTCGGAAAGGAAGTAAATATTCGCTGCCATTTAGGCGTCAATGGGCGTCGAAGATTTAAAGGTGTATTGAATAAGATCGATACACAGAATTTGATTATTGCTGTCGATAATGAGGAATATGAAGTAGATTTTCAAGATATCGACAAAGCAAATTTAGTACCCGTATTTGATTAAGATTGTTGACTATTAGCTCCGTCATTTGTGAAGTGCTTGTTTGATGCAAGCACTTGAACTAATTGATGGAAGTTGGATTGAGGTTGATTAAACTATGAACAATAAAGAAATTTTACTCGTTGTTGAAGCTGTATCTAATGAAAAAGATATTGAGCCGGAAATTATTTTTCAGGCTATTGAAGCAGCAATTGCAACAGCGACCAAAAAGAAAAAAGGCCTCGATATTGATGTACGAATTGATATCGAACGTGAAACTGGGAATTATCAGACTTTCCGTCGCTGGTTGGTTGTTGAGCCGAATGACGATGGTACTGGGTTGGAAAACCCATTATCTGAAATCAGTTTAGACGCTGCACAATACGAAGACCCTGAAATGCAAGTGGGTGACTTCACTGAAGAAGAAATAGAATCAATTGCATTTGGTCGAATCGCTGCCCAAACAGCAAAACAAGTTATTGTGCAAAAAGTGAGAGAGGCAGAGAGAGCCAAAGTCATTGATGCATTCGAATCTCGAGTTGGTGAATTGGTAACCGGAGTCGTTAAGAAGGCTAATCGGGATTCAATCATTATTGATCTTGGAGGAAACGCCGAAGCGATTATTCACAGAGAAGAAATGATGCCACGAGAAGCTGTTCGAGCTGGCGATCGTTTGAGAGGTTATCTTTACGCAGTTAATCCTGAAGTCAGAGGCCCACAATTATTTATTAGCCGAGCGAGTTCTGAAATGCTGATTGAGTTATTCAGAATCGAAGTTCCAGAAATAGCAGAAGAAACAATCGATTTGATGGGGGCTGCTCGTGACCCTGGCTCTAGAGCTAAAATAGCGGTTAAGAGCAATGATAAGCGAATCGACCCAGTCGGTGCCTGTGTCGGTATGAGAGGATCACGCGTACAAGCAGTTTCTGGCGAATTGGCGGGAGAAAGAATTGATATCGTTCTTTTTGATGATAACCCTGCACAATTCGTAATTAACGCAATGTCACCTGCAGAAGTATCTTCTATTATTGTTGATGAAGACAAGCACACAATGGACATTGCTGTTGAAGAAGATCAGTTAGCGCAAGCTATCGGTAGAAATGGTCAAAATGTTCGTTTAGCCAGCCAGCTCACAGGTTGGTCCCTCAACGTGATGACATTAGAAGATGCTGATAGCAAAAGTAAAGAAGAGAGCCAAGGTCTTGTCGACAAGTTTGTTAAAGAACTAGACGTAGATGCTGAACTTGCAGAGGTACTCGCTCAAGAAGGATTTACTTCTGTTGAAGAAGTCGCTTATGTCCCACTATCGGAAATGTTAGATATTGAAGGGTTTGATGAGGACTTAGTCGAAGCGCTTAAAGCAAGAGCAAAAGATGCATTGCTAACCAAAGCGATTAGAAGTGAAGAGAAGTTGGAAGCAAACGAGCCTGCTCAAGACTTGCTCACAATGGATGGTATGGAGCGTCATTTAGCTTTTGTCTTAGCGAGTCGCGGTATCGTTACAATGGAAGATCTTGCGGAGCAATCTGTCGATGAATTAATAGAATTTGACGAGATTGATGAAGAAAAAGCCGCGACATTAATCATGACTGCTCGAGCACCATGGTTCGCAGAAGAATAATCGGTTACATCATGAAGTAAACATTTTTGTTTGACTAAATTGTAACCTATAGTTTTAAGAGAACAGTCGTAGTACTGGGAGATTGATATGTCGGAAGTGACAGTCGAAAAATTAGCAAAAGTCGTCGGTACGCAGGTAGATAAGTTACTTGAGCAAATGAAAGAAGCTGGTGTGCTTTTAAATGGCGCAGACGATGTTGTATCTGAAGAACAGAAAAAAGCATTGCTTGCTCATTTACAGAAAAACCACGGTGAAACCACGGCTGCTTCTAGCCCCAAAAAAATCACTCTAAACCGGACTAAAAAAAGCTCACTAAAGATGGCGGGCAAGGCGGGACGGACCAAGAGCGTTGCTGTTGAAGTTCGTAAGAAAAGAACGTTTGTCAAGAAACCTGTTGAGTCAGACGTTGAAGAACCGATAGTTGAAGCCGACGAGAATTTAGATAATGTAGACAATAACGAAGTCGTCGAGGCTGCGGTGGCTGTTGAGCCAGCTGAGTCTGAGTATACCGTGGTAGAAGAGGTTGAAGTTGATCATGAAGCAATAAAACAAGCCGAAGCTGAACAAGCCGCAAAGCTAGAAGAAGAAAAAATACGTTTAGAAATAGAGCAACAAGTTCGCGCGGAAGTAGAAGCAAAAGCTAAGAATGAAGCACATCGAATAGTGTCTGGTCGCGTTGAAGCTGATATTAGGGCGCGTTTAGAAGCGAAAAGAAAAGAAAAAGATGAAGCAGATAAGGCTGTTAAATTAGCAGAAGCAGAAGCTAAAGCAACTAGACAAACTCGCTTTAAGACAGTTGAGCCGGTTGTAGAATCTGAAGGCGACAAACCAAAGAAGAAGAAGAAGAAGAAGAAAGGTCGAAGCGATAGTGATAAAAAGCTCGATATGTTGGCTGACTTTAGAAGACCCGTGCATCGCAAAAAGCGCGATGAAAATCCTTTATCAGATGGCAGGAAGAGAGTGGTAGCACCTAAGTCGATGAAACATGGTTTCAAAAGGCCAACTACTGAAGTGGCTAAGTCAGACATTAATGTTGGCGAGAGTACGACAGTCGCTGATCTAGCATTGCAAATGTCGGTCAAGGGTATTGAGTTAATCAAAACCTTGATGGGCATGGGAATTATGGCCACGATTAACCAAACTATTGATCAGGAAACGGCTCAATTGGTTGCCGAAGAAATGGGATACAACGTTAATTTAGTTGCCGAAAATGCAGCAGAGTTAGAACTGCTTGATTCCGTTGAACAAGAAGGGGAACAAAAAACTCGTCCTCCAGTTGTTACTATTATGGGTCATGTTGATCACGGTAAGACGTCACTACTTGATTATATACGCGCGTCGAAGGTCGCTGATGGTGAAGCAGGTGGTATCACCCAGCATATTGGTGCCTATCATGTAGAAACACCAAAAGGTATTATTTCATTCCTAGATACTCCTGGACATGCTGCATTCACAGCAATGCGTGCTCGCGGTGCCACTGCGACGGATATTGTTGTGTTAGTTGTAGCTGCAGATGATGGTGTAATGCCTCAAACAATCGAAGCAATTAAACATGCTAAAGCTGCCGGTGTACCTCTAATTGTCGCCGTTAATAAAATGGATAAGCCAGAAGCCGATCCGGACAGAGTTAGAAATGAACTGTCTCAACAAGACGTTATTTCTGAAGAATGGGGTGGCGACACTGTTTTTGCTCCAGTTTCTGCTAAAACCGGAGACGGTGTAGACTCATTGTTAGATAGCATTGCGATAACTGCTGAGCTACTCGAACTAACTGCAATTCATACAGGTCCAGCGAAAGGGACTGTTATTGAGGCGCGTCTAGATAAAGGACGAGGTTCTGTAGCTTCAATGCTCGTTCAATCAGGTGAAATCAAGGTAGGCGATATCGTATTAGCCGGGTTCCACTACGGTCGTGTCAGAGCTTTAGTCGATGAAAATGGTAAAACGATAAAATCCGCTGGACCTTCTATTCCTGTAGAAATACTCGGATTATCAGGAGTTCCTGAAGCCGGTGATGAAGTCTCTGTTGTTTCGAGTGAAAGAAAAGCGAGAGAAGTTGCAGCATTTAGGCATACTAAGCACAGAGAAGCACAAATAGCTCGACAGCAAAGTGCGAAGCTTGAGAACATGTTTGCGAACATCGGTGAAAACGAGAAATCTAACTTAAACGTATTGATTAAGGCGGATGTGCAAGGCTCAGCTGAAGCAATTGCTCGCTCACTAACGGACCTTTCTACAGATGAAGTTACAGTCAGTATAATTACTCAAGGTGTCGGTGGTATTACCGAAACAGACATTACCTTGGCATCTGCTTCAGACGCTATCGTCATAGGTTTTAATGTCCGGGCGGACGCGAGTGGTCGTAAAGCAGTTGAGAAAGAAGGTATCGATTTAAGGTATTACAGTATTATTTATGAAGTCATCGACGATGTTAAAGCGGCGATGAGTGGAATGCTCTCTCCAGAAAGACGACAAGAAATTGTTGGTTTGGCTGAAGTTCGAGATGTCTTCAAATCGCCTAAGTTCGGTGCTATCGCCGGTTGTATGGTAATTGAAGGAATGGTTAAACGTAATAATCCTATCCGCGTTTTACGAGACAATGTGGTTATTTATGAAGGTGAATTAGAGTCGCTACGTCGCTTTAAGGATGATGCAAACGAAGTTAGAAATGGCATGGAGTGTGGTATCGGTGTTAAGAATTACAACGATGTCAAACCTGGTGACCAAATCGAAGTCTTCGAAATTATTGAAGTCGCACGGACGATTGATTAAACCATACTGTTAGAAAATAAAAAACGCAGATGATTGTCCGAGACACTACGGATAACGCTGCGTTTTTTGCGTTTAAATGAATAGAACAAATTGAGAAACTGAAAATGGCTAGAGAATTTAAAAGAACCGATCGTGTTGCTGAGCAATTGCAGCGTGAGCTCGCTCAAATCATACAACTAGAAGTAAAAGATCCCCGTGTTGGAATGGTCACCGTATGTGCAGTTGATCTATCTCGAGATCTTCATTACGCGACTACCTATGTGACCTTTTTAGGTATCGAAGAAACGGTAGAAGCGACACAGTCAGCTATCGATATTTTGAACGATGCCGCTGGATTTATTCGAATCCAAATCGGTAAGCGTATGCGAATGCGCGCGGTACCGCATGTTAAATTCATATTTGATGAGTCTATTGCCCGTGGACGAGATCTTTCATCGTTAATCGAGAATGCGAGAGATAAAGACTCGAATTCGTCCGAAGAGGATGAGCTATCAATCGATGATTCGGACATAAAAAGCTAAAATGGCGCGTAGAAAAAAAGGTAGACCAATTAGCGGAATTTTATTATTAGATAAGCCTCAAGGATTATCTTCAAACGCCGCATTGCAAACGGTAAAGCGACTGTTTGATGCTCAAAAAGCTGGCCACACTGGCGCACTTGATCCTTTGGCAACAGGAATGCTACCCCTCTGTTTTGGAGAAGCGACAAAATTTTCTCAATTTTTGTTAGATTCTGATAAAGGGTACCGTGTTATTGGAAAGCTCGGTGAGCGAACTGACAGCGGCGACTCAACTGGGGAAGTCATTGAAACTAATTCAGTTGATGTCAGCAAAAAGCAATTAGAAAAAGCGCTGGAATCTTTTCGCGGAGACATCATGCAAGTTCCTTCGATGTTCTCGGCGCTTAAACATCAAGGCCAGCCGCTATACAAGTATGCACGTAAAGGGATTGAGATTGAAAGAGATGCAAGACCGATCACTGTGTACGAACTAGATCTACTACGATTCGAAAACAACGAAGTTGAACTTTTCGTTGAATGCAGTAAAGGAACGTACATTCGAAATATCATAGATGATCTCGGCCAGGCATTAGGTTGTGGTGCTCACGTGACTTTATTGCATCGAGAATTTGTAGCCGATTATCCTATCGAAGATATGGTCACTATCGAGCAATTAGAAAACGACCGAGAGCAAGGCCTAAGCCTCGACCAACATTTTCTTCCAATTGATAGTCCTATCTTGTATCTTAAATCTGCAGAGTTAGACCACGAAAGTGCAGGTTATTTTTCTCATGGCCAAGCAATCAATTATCCTGACCTAAATGAGGGAGAGCTGATTCGTGTGTACTCCGAAGATCAAGAGTTTTTAGGAATCGCCGAAGTGGATGACCAGGATATGCTTGCACCTAAGAGGCTCGTAGTGCGACAATAGTTCAAGCTTATTAATAACAATAATTTAGCATGGAACCTATACATAATGAACCAAACATCCATTTTGATTCCATTCTTGATGCAAATTGGCTTAACGCTAATTATGTTTATTTTATTAGCAATTAGAAAATCGAATGCGATTAAAACAAGTACTATCGATCGTAAAAAAGCAGCACTCGATAATAGTGCGTGGACCACTGAAGTTGTTCAAGTATCAAATAATATAGCGAATCAATTCCAAACGCCGGTGCTTTTTTATGCGTTGGCATTATTTTTCTATGCGTCCGAACAAGTGACATTCCTTATCACGATATTGGCATGGTTATATGTGGTTTCTCGTTATGTCCATGCGGTCGTTCATGTGACTTCGAATTTTATTCCTGTGCGATTAGCGAGCTTTACGTTTGGTATGTTGTGTTTGATATCAATGACCGTGGTAGCCGCTATTAACGTCACCTTATAGTTCCAACTGAAAGACAAATTGCAGGTTTTAAAGTGGTTGAACCAACACTATTTAATAGCTTGGAGCCGGAGAATCGCAGAAAGCGACAGGCTACTCATGAAATGTGTCGCCAGTTTAATCGAGCGCCCAGCAAGGGCCATTTAAAAAAATTAAGTTGTTTATTTAATAAATTTGGTGAGCACTTAATTATTGAGCAAGGGTTTCATTGCGATTACGGTGACAAAATAAGTTTTGGAGACCGGGTATTCTTGAACGTTAATTGCACCTTACTTGATGGCGCAGAAATAAATATCGGAGACGACGCTCTTATCGGTCCAAATGTTCAAATTCTGACAGTTAATCATCCTACCAATTCAACTGTGCGCTTAGATAAAACTAACTTAGTGACTCCCGTAATTATTGGTAACAACGTGTGGATTGGGGCTGGTGCTATCATTTTACCTGGCGTGTCTATCGCGGATGATTCAGTAATTGCTGCTGGTTCGGTGGTGACTAATAATGTAGCTAAGAACACATTGGTCGCAGGTAATCCAGCAAAGTTTGTTAAGCCGTTGAACTGATTTTAGCTGCGAGTAAAGCAAGGATTACTAGATATATAAATTCTTTTAATTTTTCGGACAACGACCCAATTCTACTTTATTCCCATTGGAGTCATGTCGTTCTAACTTGACAGTAAAGCCCCAAAGACGGTGTAAGTGCCTCAGCACCTCGTCTTGACTGTCTGCTAGTGGAATACTATTATTTGGGGTGAATCGGAGGGTTAAACTTCTATCGCCACGAAAATCCACATCATAAACTTCAATGTTCGGTTCATTCATACTAAGGTTGTACTGCTCAGAGAGCATTTTTCGAATGTGCTGATAACCCGTTTGATTGTGTATCGCCGAAACTTCGAGTTCTTTTTTATGTTGCTCATCGAGAATTGAGAATAGTCGAAATTCTCTTATTAGTTTAGGCGATAGAAATTGCGCAATAAAACTCTCATCTTTAAAACTCTTCATCGCAAATTCTAAGGTTTCTCGCCAGTTGCTGCCAGCAAAGTCCGGAAAGTACTCTCGATCTTCTTTGCTGGGCTTCTCACATATCCTTCTAATATCGGTCATCATGGCATAGCCGAGAGCGTACGGATTTATGCCGCTAAAATACTGACTATCAAATGAGGGTTGTGCAACAACATTCGTGTGTGACTGCAAGAATTCTAAGATGAAACCATCGTTTACCTGCTTGCGGTTATACATCTCGTTTAAGATATTGTAATGCCAAAAACAAGCCCATCCCTCGTTCATCACTTGCGTCTGTCGTTGCGGATAAAAATATTGGCCAATTTTACGAACGATTCTAACGATCTCTCGTTGCCATGGTTCAATCAATGGTGAGTGTTTTTCAATAAAGTAGAGTATATTCTCTTGAGGTTCTGCTGGAAAACGAGTTCGATGTTGTTCTGCTTTTTCGTTGTCCAAATTAGGGATAGTTTTCCAAAGTTCATTCACTTGAGATTGACGAAATGCTTCTCTATCTTTTAGTCTCTGTTTCTCTTCTCTCATTGAAATGGGATAAGGGCGTTTATATCGGTCCACCCCATAATTCATTAGTGCGTGGCAGGAATCTAAGATATTTTCGACTTGCTGTATGCCATGCATTTGTTCGCATTGGGCTATAAAGTTTTTAGCAAAGACTAAATAGTCAATAATAGCTTCTGCGTCTGTCCATGTTCTAAAAAGGTAGTTTCCTTTGAAAAAAGAATTGTGACCGAAACAAGCATGTGCCATTACCAATGCCTGCATCATCATGGTATTTTCTTCCATCAAATAGGCGATACAAGGATCGGAATTTATAACGATCTCATAAGCGAGCCCCATATGGCCACGACGATAAGATTGTTCATTCTGGATAAAGTGTTTTCCAAAAGACCAGTGATTATATCCAATAGGCATGCCAACACTGGCGTATGCGTCTAGCATTTGTTCCGAACTAATAAGTTCTAGTTGGTTTGGATAAGTATCCAATTCGAAATCATCAGCAATATCTGCGATACAATCATAGTGCTCTTGAATCAGTTTAAAAGTCCAGTCAGCGGATGTTGAGATAGGTTTGTTTTTTGCGACACTCATCGATAAGCGCTCCTATTCAACCGATTGCTTTTGGAAAAATTCTCGAAATACAGGGTATATATCTTCCTGCTGGGTAATTTTTTCCATCGCAAAATTATCGCGTTGTTGTCTTACGCTCTCGTACTCATGCCATAGATTTTGGGGTTCTCGGTCAGTGATTTCAACATAAGTAAAATAACGTACAAGCTGCAACAAACTCTCAGTGAGTAGGTTGTAGCAAGTTTTAGAATCTTCAGTCCAGTTGTCTCCATCTGATGCTTGAGCCGCATAAATATTCCACTCGTCAGCTGGGAAACGGTCTTGTATAATATCTCCCATCAGTTTCAGTGCACTCGATACGATAGTACCTCCGGTTTCTTGAGAGTAAAAAAATTCTTGCTCTTCCACTTCTCTAGCATGTGTGTGGTGCATGATATAAATGACTTTTACATCCTTGTAAGTACGCTTGAGGAAAAGATAAAGCAAAATGTAAAATCGTTTAGCCATTTCTTTTGTTTCTTGTCCCATTGAACCCGACACATCCATCAAACAAAACATTACTGCATTAGTCATTGGTTGTGGAACATTATCGAAATTCTTGTATCGAAGATCATAGTTATCAATATATGGAACACGTTTAAGGCGTGCATTTAATTCTTCTAGTTCGATATATAGGTTTTTCTTTTCTGTTTCGCCATCAGCTTGAGTTAAAGATTCTTCTAACTGACGTATATGTTTCTTAATTGGTGACTGGCTGGCAATGCGCCTTGCGAGTGAGGTTTTTAGAGAACGAACGATGTCAATATTAGACGGCGTACCATCGGTGTTGAAGCCTGAACGGATGGGAGTATAGTTCATTAATTTCTTAAGCTTGTTTTTCTTTAAATTAGGAAGTTCTAATCCTTCGAACATGATTTCCATATATTCTTCGCTGGAAATCTCGAACATAAAATCATCTTGCCCTTCACCCTGGTCACTGGCTCGTCTTCCAGAGCCGCTTGAGCCCGGCGAAGGTCGACTAATTCTGTCACCCTGAGAGAACTCTTTGTTGCCCGGAAAAACACGGTCTCTATTTCCCCCTGACCCATGGCGGAATGTCGGCTCGGAGAGATCTTTTGAAGGAATTACAATATTTTCATTTTGCTCAAGGTCTGTAACGCTACGCTCGCTAATTTTTTCTGCAATCACTTGCTTGATCTGTTGACGATAGCGACGCAAAAAGCGACGCCGGTTAACCGTACTCTTATTCTTCTGGTTTAATCGTCGATCGATAATTTGCATTTAAACTATCCTTCCCTAGGAAGATTTCCTTACTCTCAAATACCATTCACACAGTAAACGTACTTGTTTCTGGGTATATCCTTTCTCCATCATTCTGTTTACAAAATCATCATGCTTTTGATTATCTTCATGGGATGATTTTGCGTTAAACGAAATTACAGGCAACAAGTCCTCGGTATTAGAAAACATTTTTTTCTCTATAACGCTTCTGAGTTTTTCATAGCTCGTCCACTTAGGATTTCTACCTTTATTGTTGGCTCTGGCTCTCAACACGAAATTAACGACTTCATTTCTAAAGTCTTTCGGGTTAGATATACCAGCAGGTTTTTCGATTTTCTCCAGTTCGTCATTGAGCGAGGAACGGTCAAAATTTTCGCCAGTTTCAGGATCCCGAAAATCCTGATCCTGAATCCAAAAGTCTGCATAAGTAACATAACGGTCAAATATATTTTGACCGTAGTCAGAGTAAGACTCCAAATAGGCTGTTTGAATTTCCTTGCCAATAAAATCAACGTAGTTCGGCACTAACAGTTCTTTAATAAAGGACAGATATTCGTCGTGAGTATCCTTAGGGAATTGTTCTTTTTCGATTTGTTGTTCTAAGACATAGAGTAAGTGAACGGGATTAGCCGCTATTTCACTTTGATCGTAATTAAATACGCGGGAGAGAATTTTGAAAGCAAATCGGGTGGACAATCCGTTCATACCTTCATCGACTCCAGCAAAATCTCGATATTCTTGATATGACTTAGCTTTAGGATCAGTGTCTTTTAAGCTCTCACCATCATAGACCTTCATTTTAGAATAGATACTGGAGTTTTCTGGTTTCAACATGCGAGATAAGACTGTAAATTGAGCAAGCATTTCGAGTGTATTTGGAGTACAAGGCGCATTGGCTAGCGAAGAGTGAGTGAGCAGCTTTTGATATATTTTTACTTCCTCTGTTACCCGTAGGCAGTAAGGAACTTTGACAATATAGACTCGGTCTAAAAATGCTTCATTGTTACGGTTATTTCTAAAACTGGTCCATTCCGACTCGTTTGAATGTGCGAGTATTGTGCCTTGAAAGGGGATTGCGGACATTCCTTCCGTGCCGTTATAGTTTCCTTCTTGTGTTGCAGTTAGTAATGGATGGAGTACTTTAATTGGCGCTTTAAACATTTCTACAAACTCCATAATGCCTTGATTCGAGCGACAGAGCGCACCATCATAACTGTAAGCATCCGGATCATTTTGCGCGAAATTTTCTAGTTTTCTAATGTCAACTTTCCCCACCAAAGACGAGATATCTTGATTGTTCTCATCGCCTGGTTCCGTTTTACAAATTGCAATTCGGTCGAGTATTGATGGCATTAGTTTGACGACTTTAAATTGAGAAATATCGCCGCCATATTCATGCAAACGCTTGACGGCCCACGGCGACATAATTGACCCAATACAGTGTTTGGGAATCCCGTATTCTTCTTTTAAGATCGAAGCGTCCTCATCGGGATTAAATAGCCCTAAAGGTGATTCAAAAACGGGGGAGTCTTTTAGTGCATAGATAGGCAATTTTTGCATTAAGCTTTTCAGTTTTTCAGCCAATGAAGATTTACCGCCTCCTACAGGACCTAATAAGTACAGAATCTGTTTAGTTTCTTCCAAGCCTTGAGCTGCATGAGTGAAGTATGAAACTAACTGTTCTATTGCCTCTTCCATGCCGAAGAATTCTTCGAAGGCAGGATAACGGGAAATAACTTTGTTAGAAAATATTCGGCTGAGTATTGGATCTTGAGATGTATCGATTTTCTCAGGCTCTCCAATAGCGCTGAGCATGCGTTCTGCAGCATTTGAATAAACGGCAGGGTCGTTTTTGCATAAGTCCAAAAACTCTGAAAGTGTATATTCTTCTTGTTGTTGACTTTCGTAGCGTTGTTGGTATTGATTGAAAATACTCATTACGTTCTCCACTTTAACTCTAAAATAACTGGTTAAGGGCTGATGGAGGCCGATAAATAAGTCATTGCGAGTTAGTATGCAAATTCAGCATTTTGGCTACAATTTTACTATTAGGTCGTCGTCAGATTTTCTATACTTTTCCTTCTTTCAAAACTATTTCGTTGCTATTTTAAGTCTAGCTCCGATCGCGGGATTTTGCATGGTTAGTTAAGAGTATATTTATCAAGTAGAGTAACTAGCAAGTTAATCCACAGTATACTTTTTGGAGGGTAATTAATTTAGGCCGTTTGTTATAGCTGTTCGTTCATCGAAGAAATTTTATGCCTTTAATTGTAAATTCATGTATCTAGAGTTGACAGATAAGGAATTCGCGAGTAGTTTAACTACATCTGTAACAGTAATTTAGTAGTGTTATTTATGAGCGCAAAGAAAAAGACTGATCTTCCTGATTTAAGTCGAACTGAACTGCAAATACTCAATATCCTATGGAAGAGTAAAGAAGGGCTGTCGGTCAGAGAAGTCCATGAGCAAATAAAAGAAACCTTCAATTGGGCCTACTCAACGACTAAAACCACGATGGACCGAATGGTTAAAAAAGGACTGCTTAAGAGGGAAGATTTTCATGGTGTTTTCTTATATCAGGCTCAAATATCTAAACCTGCTGGACTCGCTCGATTGTTGAGCTTTTTTATGAATGATTTATTGGAGATGGATCAAAGCGCACTGGTCTCTTTATTTGGTCGTAGTAAGGCGCTTTCCGACGAAGAAATCGATGAATTAGAAAGTTTGCTCGAACAGCAATCTGCTGATAAAAAGAACGTCAATAAATAATTAATTGGAATTCCACGCGAATGGAGATTCTAGATCCTTTATTAGTGAACTCAGAAGCGATTTTTCGCTTCTTGGCCCTTAATTGTTTTTATTCTGCGATATTGGCACTGTTGGTCTTGACTATAAAACTGTTATTTCCAAGGCTGCCTCGCACCTTTGAATACGGTCTCTGGTGCCTTGTACTGGTACGATTGGTGCTTCCCACAGAATTTTCCTTGAGTTATTCACTTGGCCATATTGGTCACGCGTGGTTTAACGCTGAAATACCTGATGTAATTAATACCGCGAATTGGCTCAGTAACATCGCTGGATATACGATTTATCAGTCAGATACTCATCCACTGACCTGCTTAAAATTACTTGGGTTAATATGGGCCACTGTATCACTTATCGTTGCGTATAAATTCGTAAAGCTTAAATTCAAGCTTTCTAAACTGCTTACGATTGCGAGGCCTGTAGAAGATAGTTGGTTAACTAATCAGCTAAACTTCTGGCGAAGAGAGTTTAAGATAAGACGACAAATCATCGTCATTGATTCAGATGACTTCCTGTCTCCATTTACGTTTGCTACTTTTTCCCCCGTCATTTTTATACCAGCGCAATTATTGAAGGAAAAAAATCATCAAGTACTTGGTCCAATCATTGCTCACGAATTGGCTCATATTAAGCGGCTTGATGCGTTGTGGCTTTTATTTCAAAACTCAATCCAAATCATTTATTGCTTAAATCCAGTGGTATGGCTCGCCGTAAGACGATTAAACTCACTCCGAGAGGAAATCTGTGATCGAGAAGTTTTAAGCACTCAAGCTATCTCTGGAGAGCAATATGGCAAGAGCTTGCTTCATGTGTTGCGACTTAACATTGGCCGCCGGTCTCCGGAGTTATTTGCGACGTTTTTTTTAAGTCATAAGAAAGTATTCAAAAAGAGAATCGCTGCTATTGGTCGTAATAAACCAATGAACTCGAAAATGCTCTTTCAATACATTACGGTGGGTTTGTGTGCGGTATTTTTCCTTCCGTTGGGCTGGCAACCTACAATGACAGACGTGTCAAACAGTAAACTGCCAGTAGAAAACGAACCCATTGATTCGCCTTTTCCTGCGCACATAAGAGATGAGTATCAAGCGCCAGTATTATTGAAAGAAAACAAAAAAAATAAGATATTTGAAGAAGTCGAACTAAATCAATAGTCCGACTTGTTGGCCTAACTTATTAGGCTTTGCCTGAATGCCCGAAACCGCCTTCGCCCCGGATGCTCATATCAAACTCTTCAACCACATCGAATTTCACCTGAATGACCGGTAGAAACACTAATTGAGCCATGCGATCACCTGGGTTAATATCAAACGCAGTATCACTTCTATTCCAGCATGAAATAAAGATTTGCCCTTGGTAATCAGAATCAATTAGTCCGACTAAGTTACCCAATACTATGCCGTGTTTATGGCCTAATCCAGAACGAGGAAGGATGGTTGCTGCAATACTGGGATCGCCCATGTGAACCGCAATACCCGTGGGGATTAGCTTGGTTTCGCCTGGTTCTAAGCTCATTGTATTATCAATGCAAGCTCGTAGGTCGAGCCCCGCTGAGCCGCCTGTCGCATATTCCGGTAATGGAAATTCTTTACCTACACGAGGATCCAAGATTTTTAGTTCGATGTCTTTCATAATAATTCCCCAAAAGTCTACTTATTTTGTTTAGTTATAAATTAATTTTATTAAAAGGTCTGTTTTTTGATCATTTCGTAAGCTGCTTGAATTTCTTGAGATTTCTCCGTTGCAACCTTGATCATTTCTTCAGGCATCCCTTTGGCAACTAATTTATCCGGATGATGCTGTGACATTAGTTTTCGATAGGCTTTTTTAACGCCAGCTTGTGAGGAATCGGACGAAATGCCTAACACTTGGTACGCTTGCGAAAGTGTCGGTCCTGATTGATTGCGAGCGGACCCTGAACCACCTTGGTGGAATGATTGTTGCGCGATGACCATTTCTACTAAACGGTCAATTTGGGCTTTCGGAATACGGAATGCTGCGCCAATTTGGTACAGTATCTGCTTTTCAGGAGGACTAACTTGACCGTCAGCAGTTGCCGCCAGAATTTGAATCTCCAAAAACATTTGAATTAAACTGGGTTTACGTATGCAGTGGCGAATTAACGACTCAATATTGGTCAATAATTCAAAATCGACCGCTTTGCCTTGTTCAAAGGCTTGAATGGCTTCGTGACGTTTATTTTCGTCAAGGCCAAGTTGCAACATAACTTGTTCTGCAGCAGCTATTTCTTGTTTAGAAACAACCCCATCAGCTTTAGCAATGTGCCCCATAACCGCAAACGTAGTGGTAAAGAAAATACGTTGGGTTTCTGCTGGGTCAGATTGAGTGAAAACGCTGCCGAAGTCTTGACTGAGCCCCCTGTCGAATGAGTTGCCAATCCAAATTCCAAACACTAACCCCAGTGGTCCACCTAGCATGAAACCCAGCGCGCCACCGATTACTTTACCCCAGATATTCATATTCAATTGTTTGGTCCCATGCTGTCGACGATTTTAAGATGTAATCCATTTATATGAGGTCATACTGTCAGTTTTTCAATCCAATTTGAACCGATAATTGGTTGCAGGGGATATAAAAAGTTTTCCGAGATGGAAGCACTGATTGATTCGGCAACTAACCTAGGTGAGTGCTTACTCGAATTAGGCTGACTAGCATAGCTCGTTCAAATGAATTGAATGACGCCGTTAGGTCTATTGATGCCGAATGCGTGTTGTTATCCACTAAAACGAATTTATTCAGCTAAGAGAGCAAGCGCTTTAAGCGTTTGTTCGGCAACTGAGAACAGTTCTGACTCTGAACCGATAACCTTAGATAGGACACTTCGACCAATTATCAAATTCTGTAAGGCTAATGCTTGGTGCCTAAAATCCCCATCGCGAGCTCTCTCTCCTTGGGTGGCTGCCATTTGCAAAATAGCTTGCAGACGATCCACACTATTAAGTACGGTCTTTTCTAAAACAGGGCCAAGTTCTTCTTCAATTCCCACGAGTTCAGAAATACAATTAACAACCACGCATCCTCTCGCTTCCGGGGCGGCGGCTTAGGTTCGGCGTAGGTGATTTTTGAAAACTAAAAATAGGTTATTCCTTTGCTGAACATTATTGGTTTCTGTCAGGTTTTATCGACGCTCTAGGTGCCAAACAAGTAACACTTGTGGGTCATGATTGGGGCGCTGCACTGGCATGGGAATACGCTAGCCGTAATCCAAATAAGTCAGTGAACTAGTATTTATGGAAGGGGTTTTACCACCCAGTTTTCCGGTTGTTTCATATGAAGCGATGGGAAAAGAAATGGGAAGTCTGTTTCGAGCATTAAAAGACCCCGAACAAGGCGTAGAAATGGTCATCGATAACAACATGTTGATTGAGCAGTACTGCCCAATATAGTCAATCCTATTCTAGACGCTACCGCGATGAATGAATACCGTGCTCCCTATCTATCAAAATAAAGTCGAAAACCACTTTTAGTTTGGCCACGTCAAGTTCCTATTGCTGGTAGCCCAAAATCGAACGCTGATTTATTAAAAACAATTGGTGATTTTAAGTGTAATACAAAAATGCCGGCGTTATTGTTGTATGCGGATCCTGGTGTCATTGTTCCACGCCAAGTTGTCAAATGGTATGAGGATAAGATAACTAATATAGAAACCGCATTTAGCGGTCAAGGGTTACACTTTATTCAAGAAGACCAACCAGATGCCCTCGGACTCGCTATCGCTGATTGGTTACGTCGCCAAAAACAGCCAATAATTTCAAAAGTTCAGTGTGGGGGAATCTCTCCACTAGGCTTTACACTATTGAAACTCCCGACGATGAGCAAACCAAAATATGACTAATATACAGTTAAATCGATATTCTGTTATAGCTCGCTTAAGATGAGTTTAACTAAGCGGTTGCTTATAAACGAAGATTATCGGAATTCAGATATAGAAAGTTAGTATCAAACATACTTAAATTAACGCATTGATTTCTATTGGTCGCTGCTGTACGTTTAATAACCATTAAATCGAACGCTGTGCCAGAGCCGATATCCTAATAAAATAAAATAGGTCAAGGAGAACAAATGTTTAAAATAAAAAGATCATATAGCTTCATACCTCTGTTTAGTTGTTTATTTATTTTCTTATCTATAAACGCCACTTGCAAAACTCTCGATGAAAAAGAAGTCCAACGTGGCATGGATTTATGGCAAGTGCCAGCATTAGCAGTATCAGTTGTCACGGATAAAGATATAACCTTCAAAAAAGGATTTGGTAAAACGGCCTTGAAAAATGGAAAGGCTGTCGACCAGCACACCCAGTTTGGCATTATGTCGACAACCAAGGCAATGGTTGCCGCAGGTGTATTGATATTGGTGGATAAAGAGAAGCTGAAATTGGATGATCTTGTTATTAAGTATATTCCGGAACTGCATTTCAACGATCCGAGTATGACCCAACAAATCACCATTCGTGACTTACTTGCACACAGAACGGGAATGCCTTCGACGGATATTTGGCCGTTTTTTCAAAAGACACCACTAGACGTTCAAATACAAAAGCTGTCAACCGTTGAATCGAGCGTTCCGGTGAGAAGTCGTTTTATTTATCAAAATACGATGTATGAGCTTGCCGGCGAAATCATAAAACGAGTTAGTGGAAAGCGTTGGGACGATTTCTTAAAACAATCGCTTTGGTTGCCCCTTGGAATGAAGGAAACCTACGGTTCTCGAGGAGCTATTCCAGCTAAACAACCACTCGTCTCACCGTACCTTTTGATTAATAAAAAGATAAAGAAAACCGGGTGGAATTTTGATGATGACGAAACCAACGCTGCTGGTAGTGTTTGGTCTTCAATTCATGATATGAGCATTTGGGCACAATTTTTACTAAACGATGGAAAGAACGTCAATGGTCAGGAAATAATTTCTAGCGAAGGGGTATCTGAAATGTTCACTCCCCAAATGATAGTCGCTGACAGTGATTTCTACCCGACAACAAAGTTAACCAAACCAGCTTGGACAACCTACGGATTAGGATGGTTTCAGCAAGACTTTCAAGGACGTAAAATTGATTTCCATACAGGTAGCCTATCTGGACTAATAGCGATTATTGGGCTCGATCGTGTTAACAAAAAGGCTATGGTAGTACTGGGTAATCAAGATCATGCAGAGTTACGCCATGCTTTGCTTTGGCATGTTATGGATGAGCAAACGGATAATTCATCAACGGATTGGAATCAGTCAGTATTCGACTTATATCAGAAACAGATCGCGGCTGGTGAAGTTCGACAGGACAAAAGAAACAAAGCGAGAAAGAAAAGTAAAAAAAGGTCCTTACCACTCAAGCAATATGCAGGTCGATATAGTCATCACAGTTATGGTGAACTCGAAATTGTACTCACAAAAAACAAGTTAAAAGTAAAATCGAATCGTTTAACATTTGACTTGCCTCACTGGCACTTTGACACTTTTGAAATGACGTCTAAAAAGTATGATATTCAAGCCTTACTTAACTTCAATTTAAGTACTGACGCAAAGATAAATAGTTTGCAGTTTTGGGGTTTAGAATTCACTAAAATCGAATAGTTGATTTTAGTGAATTATAGGGTTTCCAATTAGTCAAAGGTGTCTGACCCAACGCCCATGGCTTGAAAAAAATATATTAATTAACACTATTATTGGCATTGAATTATACTCTAATGATAATTCTTAGAACGAATGCCGCTGTCGAATACTAAATCGATTAAAATAACAATAATAAAACCGCATTAAGGTAACTCCTGTGATCCTGACAGACTAGCGATCTTACTAGTTGCCATTTTTGCAAATATCACAGCCAGGAAATCCTGAAGTAGTAATATGTCCTCAAAATACCACGCTTTTATCTCCTATCGTCATGCAGACAATAAACAACAGGGTCGACAATGGGCTACCTGGCTCCATCAAGCGCTAGAGACTTATGAAGTACCTGGTGATTTAGTAGGCAAAAGTAATAGCAAAGGACGTAAAATACCATCTCGTATTTATCCTATTTTTCGTGATGAAGAAGAACTGCCTGCTGATGCCGACTTAGGTGGTGCAATTACACGGGCATTAAATGAAACTCAAATACTGATTGTGCTGTGTTCTCCTCGAGCAGTCGAGTCAACTTATGTCGCAAACGAAATCGACTATTTTAAGAAACTAGGTCATTCGGACAAAATCATAGCCGCTTTAATTGATGGTGAGCCAAATTCCAGTTGGGATAAGGGTAAGCTAGCCGCGGGGTTAACGGCTGAGGACGAGTGCTTTCCAATTCCACTGCAGTTTGAATATGACGAAAATGGCGAAAGAACCAGTAACCATGCAGAACCTATCGCTGCCGACTTTCGAGTTAACATTAATGGGTCAATACAGCAAGGTTGGACGAGCCCAGGCGCTTATCGTCATTTCTTAAGAGAAGAAAGCTCTCTTGCACCGAAAGCGATTGATAAAGAAATTAAGCGCTATCAACAACAATTGAATTTAATGCTGCTAAAAATCGTTGCTGGACTTCTGGGTGTACCATTGGGGGAGCTAACGCAACGAGACAGAAAGCACCAGTTGCAACTAGAGCGTGCTAAAGCTAAAAAACTTCGTCGATGGTTAGCTGCGGTGATTGTATTAGTTATTATTTCGGTCATCATGGGTTGGCAGGCGTATCAGAATGAGCAGATTGCTGTTAAGAATGAGTCAATAGCGATTGAAGCTCGTAATGCGGAGGCGGCGCAAAGATTAGCGACGGAGCAACAGCAGAAAAAAGCCAATCACAATTTCGGATTGGCATTAAATGAGCGCGCTAAGCTCGCGGCAGAGGAGAAAAAGTTCAGCCAAGCAAGTTACCTTAGCGCGCAAGCTTACGCCAATCTTAAGTCCGGCAATAGCTCCGCTGAGTCAAGTCAGATTTGGCTCAATGCTAATTCTCATGCTGCACCCATTTGGACTTCCCCTTTTAGCAGCGTTCACAATAATTTGATTACTGCCAGTTTGGTGTCTCCCGATGGTCAGTCAATTATTTCAGCGTCATTCGACAAAACTATTAAGCTCTGGGATTTTAAGTCTGGAGAGGTGAAAAGAGTGTTTTCCGGTCACACGGGTTGGGTACTTGATGTTGCTATTTCACCCGATGGTAAAACCATCGCTTCAAGTTCAGCCGATCACAGCATTCGCTTGTGGGATGTTGAATCAGGAATAATGTTGTCGTCTTTGTTAGGGCATTCGGATAGAGTTTTTAGTGTTGCGTTTTCGCCTGATGGAAAGACTTTAGTCTCTGGTTCTGATGATAAAAAAATTCTAATTTGGGATACTTCAAGTGGAAAGGCGCTGGCGACTTTAAAAGGGCACAAAGACTCGGTGCGTAGTTTGGCGTTCTCCGCAGACGGACTGACACTCGTTTCCGGCAGTAAAGATAATTCTGTGCGACTTTGGGATTTCACAACTCACACACAACTTTTAAAACTCAATGAATCATCTTATCCAATATACAGCGTGGTAGTTTCACCTGATGGCAAGACAATCGCTGCGGCATCGGAAGATAGAAATATTTATATTTGGGATTTTAATAGTAGAGAGCTTTTATCGACCCTCATAGGCCATGCGAATGCGGTATATAGTGTTGCTTACTCTCCTGATGGAAAGCGAATAGCTTCTGCCTCTAATGACAAAACTATTCGAATTTGGAATACTAGCAATTTTCAGCAGGAGAGAGTGCTTAAAGGCCACCTAGAGCTGGTAACGAGTGTCTTTTTTACTCCAGATAGCGAATCATTAGTATCGAGTTCAATGGATCTAACGGTACGTTTATGGGACGTGGAGACTGGGGCTGCACGCTCTAATTTTACAGGGCATTCAAATTCGATTTTTTCAGTGGCTTTCTCCCCAGATGGACAAAGTTTCGCTTCAGGTTCGCTAAACAACTCGATTCTGATTTGGGACGCTATTACTGGCCAAGTCCGAGACTCACTGCAGGGGCACACAGGCACCATTACAAGTGTTGACTATTCTCGAAATGGTAAGATTTTGGCATCCGCATCTTACGATAACACCATTCGCTTATGGGATATTGCGACTTCAAAAACGCAACTTATCTATCAAGGGCATACAGAAAGTGTACTGAGCGTTATTTTTTCTCCTGACGGAACCATGCTTGCTTCAGGTGGGGATGATAAAACTATTCATCTTTGGAACGTTGCAACAGGGAAGTTAATTAAGACTTTGCAAGGACACTCAAGAGCCGTCACAAGTGTTGCTTTCTCTTCGGATAGCAAAAGTTTGATCTCAGGAAGTAAGGACTATAGTGTTCGACTTTGGGATATAGCAACGGGAAAATCAGTATCAACTCTAGAAGGGCATACTGACGGCGTTGCGAGTGTCGCTTTTTCTAATGATGGTAATATCGTAGCATCGGGTTCAGAAGATGAAACGGTCCGCATATGGGATCGCGTTAGTGGCAAGTCGATAATGAGTCTTAAAGGACACACTAGTGATATAACGAGTATTCGTTTTTCTGAGGATAACAAAACGCTCGTTTCTGCTTCTGTTGATAAAACCATTAGGTTATGGGACTTCCAGTCCGGAGAGCTAATCTCCATATTAAAGGGACATTCAGGGTCAGTATTCGATCTGTCGATTTCGCCTGATGGTAAGACGCTTGTTTCTGGATCTCGAGATCATACGGTAAGACTATGGAGTTTAGCGAATAGTACTGTTTCAAGAGAGTCAAAAAAACATAAGTACACTGTGACTGATGTTAATATTTCTCCTGATGGACGAAGCTTGGTCTCCGCTTCATTAGATAGTACGGTTCGACTTTGGGATATCGCCTCCGGCAGTTTAATTTCAAAAATCATGTGGCAATCAAAAGGGGTTACTAGTGTTGTTTTCTCACCCGATGGGAAAACACTTGCATCTGCATCATTAGATAAAACGATCGCTTTTTGGGACTCAATTGATGGCCGGTTTTTATCTAAATTAGATGGCCACGTAGATGCCGTTCGTAGTGTCGCTTTCTCTCCCGATGGAAAGTTGCTTGCGTCAGGCTCGAAGGACAAATCGGTTCGTCTATGGGACATTACTTCAGGGAAAATAAGGTCTGTGTTAGATGGACATTTAGAGATGGTTTATGACGTTGCTTTTTCTTCGGATGGTGAAACTCTAGCAACGGCTTCGTCAGACAAAACCGTTCGTATATGGGATGTAGCAACGGCTAAACAAATTAAAGTATTGCAAGGTCATTTTGGTGGTGTATTTAGTTTAGCTTTTACGGCGGATGGGAAAACTTTGGCTTCTGGATCAGCAGATTCCTCGATACGCTTTTGGGATGTTGCAACGGGATTAAATACCAAAACATTGCAAGGTCACACTAATAGTGTCACTCGAGTCGCATTCTCAAGTGACGATAAAACTCTAGCGTCTGGTTCGTCCGATAATACTATCCGCTTGTGGGACGTTGAATCGGGAAAAGTAATTACAATCTTACAGGGACATACGGGCTCGGTTCGAGGGATTAAGTTTACAAAGGATAATAATAAATTGGCTTCTAGCTCATATGATAAATCCATTAGAATCTGGGATCTCAAAAAAATAAGAGAATTTGAAGATGGTGTAAAGCGAAACCAATGGCTGGCTCAACAAGAGAAGCTAGTTAATTATAACTTTGCGGGGCTTGGTGTTGAAATTGAGCCGCTGCCCGTCAATCTATATGGCTCCCAAAGTCGCCCACCCTATTGGCCTAGCTCTCATCCATTTCATTGGTTAAAAGATGCGAACAATGGCAGTGATGAGGCAATGATGCAGCTCGGATTAATCTATCATCGAGAAAGCAATTGGAACGATGCTCGCTTTTGGTATTTGGAGGCGAAAAAAGCAGGACATGTTAACGCGGTTGAAAGGCTGGTAGCACTTAATAATTCTCAAGCGGGCGCTCTTCTGAATCAAGGCTTTAATAAATTATCTGAAGCAGAATATAAACAAGTGATTGAGCTATCACCACAGTTTCGTGGTATGCAAGGCTCGCTTGGTTGGCTGTTACTCAAAGAAGGGCGGTTTGAAGAAGCTGAAGAATGGACTAGAAAGGCACTGCATGCCGAACCAGAAATATATTCCTGGATGGTTAATTTAGGCCATCTACTTTTATTTAAAGGGGAAAAACAAGAAGCTTACCAACACTACAAGAAAGCCGTTTTGGTTATTAATGATGAAGAGACCTTCAAAGTGGGCCCAGAAGCAGACTTTCAGTTATTTATAAAAAAGGGCTGGCATGTAGATGAATCGCAAAAGGCTCTGCAATGGATGAAAAGAGAATACGCCAATAAAGATATTCCCGATTGGTTACGTGGAGCATTTGATGGCGATTAAGTCGAGTCAGCGTTCCTAAAACTAATCCTAAACTTCATAATAAGCACTTAATGTAAGTGAATCATACTTAGCAGTCAACTTATCGAGTGCTATTGAAACAATAGAAGAGGAAAGAACATGGAAGTAAACGTATTTGAACGAAGTAGTACCACCGATCCAATTATTAGTGCCACAGCCTATAATTTAGTGATAGGGCTCACGCTGTGTTGGGGATTTGCCATCAATTGGTTGATGGTGACCAGTATTGATCCTCAATCAATCGCAGATGTTAACCCATGGATATTTTTCATCGGATATTTTGCGTCATGCTTCTTTGGTATTTATCTGTTTAACGGTTCGAGTAAGCCTTTTGTTAGTTTTATTGGCTATAACTTTGTTGTAGTGCCATTCGGCCTAATCATAAATTTAGTAGTTAGTCGTTATGACGGTGCAATCGTATCGGAAGCTATTCGAATTACTGGTCTGGTGACCATTGCGATGATGTGCCTTGGTTCTATGTATCCAAAATTCTTTGCAAAGATCTCCGGCGCTCTTACTGTCGCATTGTTATTGGTGATCGTTGTAGAGTTAATCGAAATTTTCGTATTTGGTATTCACCACGGAATTCTCGATTGGATTGTTGTGCTCATTTTTTGTGGGTATATCGGTTACGATTGGGGACGCGCGAATCAAATTCCGAAGACTATGGATAATGCCATTGATAGTGCGGCTGCGTTATATATGGATATTATTAATTTATTTCTTCGAATATTAAGAATACTAGGACGTAAATAAAGTCCTAATTTCAACTTAACAATAAGAGCTATTTTTTCGATTAGGAGTGTAACAATGAAGACTTATCTTCTTACTTCAATATTAGTTGTCCTAGTTGCTTGCGGTGGCGGTGGTAGTAAGCAAGACCCAACGAGTATTACACCGCCAGAATCAAAAAGAGATTGGTTAACGACGGATGAGTTATTTGAGAATAAAATACCGGCCGGCCCAATTCATAACGATTACTTTGTCGAAATAGATAACAGCGAAGTGATAGTTTCAGACGCGGAGCATGAATTCTCTGGAAGATTGACGTTATCGAGTTCTTCATTAGAAGGAAGCGTGAGTGATGCCTTTTTTGGTGAACCCGGCATTAGAGTTTTTCCAAACATCGATTTAGAATTCATTAGCGACTCTGGAAATCTAATTCCAACACAAAGACAAATACTAAAACCTACGAATAATAGCTACTGGCATATTTTAATTTCACCGGGAAAAACGTGGTCAGAAGATGATGACGGTGATTGGTCGCGAGCTGCGTTTCCATTCACTCTTATTCACAAACAACGCAACGAAGCCCACAATGGTGTAGCAACATTCTTGTACAACCAAGCGCAAGTTTCACAATTAAGATTACAGGTCGTACAGGAAACGGCGTCATGGTCGCGTATCGATTTGTGGGCTCAGTTCCCTATGACTTATCAGCCAGAAGTTTTCGACTCTGCGGAAACCATTATCAGCAAGTTTCAATTAGAGGAATCTGGCAGACTTCCAACAGCGAGTTGGGATGAATTGTCTCAACAGGTAGGTGCATCAACACTGGTAGGATTTAATAGCGGTTTAATTGAAAGCGATATCAGTATGACGGGGATTGTGATGGATGGCATAGTCTACCACCAACCCTGCTATACCCGATTCGGCAATTACCCATTTTGTCATCAAATGCGTCAAGGCGCTTTCTCAACGACTAAGTCTATGGGAGCTGCGATTGCGATGTTTCGGTTAGCGGAGAAATACGGTGACAGCGTTTTTGAGCTACTTATCAAAGACTATGTGAATGTCACCGCCCCTCACGATGGTTGGGATAATGTCACCTTTGCTGATGCTTTGAATATGTCGACCGGAATTGGT
>JAHRVB010000019.1 GCA_019090895.1 Kangiellaceae bacterium | reverse complement strand
GCTGATGCGGTTAACGCAGCAACTGAAGTTAATAGAATTTTTTTCATGGTGTTCCCCAAAAATAATTGATGAGAATAAATTTAAATTAGTCGTTATTCTGTTTCGTTGTTTCTAATTAGAGGTATATAAAATGCGCTAATCGCCATCCGTAAAATTAATACTCAGCTCTACTGCTAGAGCATTTGGTATTTCTCGCTTAAAGTTTCCATCCAACCTTCCTAGTTCAGAAGCCAACAGATCAACTTCTTGTGATTCGATGGCTTGACGAATTCGCTGAAAATTTTCTTTCACTAAACTGACTGAATTGTCAAAGCCAGCAAACTCCATTAATCGGAAATAACTCGTTGTGGCATCTGTGGTTCCGTTCAACAGTTCTTCGACTTCATCAATACTCGCCGACATTTGCTGCCATGCAGTTCCTGCAAGACTTGAACTCACAGTAACCACGTTGCGTTTTTGTAAGTAATCAAGATGACCTTGAACCGACACTATTATTAATGCTAAAGGGTCAGAATCATCTTCTAGGAGGTCATTCACGAGCAAATATTCAAACGAATTGGCTGATTGAAGATAAGATGTCTGCCATCCGTTTTGGACATAAAGCGCATTGCGATTTAAATAGGCACTCGCACCAATTAGCAATTCACATTTACGGCTATTAAATTGATATTCGGAAGTAATTTCGTTCAAGTCACTGAGTTGCTCCGACGAAGTTTCAAACAGCAGAGCTTCAAGTAAAAGCAAGCCCGTTTTTTGAAATGTTTGACTATCGAAAAAAGCTTCATTTAATATCGCTTCATTAGACAAGTTTTTACTTATTTCTGAACGAATAGTCGACAGATAGTTGGTGCCCCGAAGTCTTAGTGAATCAATAAAGGTGTACTTTGGAAAAACCAAATCATCATTAAGTGGTCCAATATTATAAACCGCTAATTTAAACCAACTATTGCTAACATCTATCCATTGCTGTTGAGCAATCTGCAATGATGCTGAACTGATGTTGCTGCAAAACGATTCAGTCGCAATTTGCAACGCCAAGGAACCGACCACAAATTCATCGACGGTAGGTAAAATGACTTGGCTGACGGATTCTTGAAGCGCGACGTCCAAACTTTCAACAGTCACGGGAACAGGATCGTTTTCCCGTTCGCCACTGCAACCAGCAAATATTCCAAGGAGCAGAATAGTGATAACCGATGAATTGATTTTATCATTCATAATTTTTCTCTATTTTTATTTAGAACTTGAACCATTAATTAAAGAGTCATTGAAGTGAGGTGGTTATCCCACCGTATATTTTGATAACTTCTTCGATATTCTTTTTTTTCTTTCAAACTGATTACGTCTAACAATCTTATTTGTCCACGCGAGTTGCTCAATGCAAAATGATTAATATCTTGTGTGAGACAGATCCCACATACATCACTGAATGAGTGATAACCAATAATTCTTCCCGTATCAACGTTCCAAAATGCTGCTACATTGCCTTTGGGACTCGTGAACCCGGCCACTCGATTTGTTGGATGTACAGCAACACTGCCCGCATAATCATTCATTTGGCTAATCAATGTTTCTGGCTGTTCAAATAGCTGAATATCATTGCCCATTCGATGGGAGGCCGATAAGGCTACGGTCTTATTGTGACCGGCAGCCTCTCGTTGAAATTGCATTGCTATCGCAACGGTTCCATCGGGCGTAATATCGATGTGTCTAATGCTTGCCTTACTTTCCGGAACGGAGGCGACTTCAATTAATCGTTTTGTTCTCACATCAACGTAGCTGAGGTTCGATTGCATAGTATTGAGATTAAGCTTTGTTCGCCCACTTTGTGGTCGAGTTAATAGGCCACCATTTGCAACGACTAGGGTATCTGTATTCGGTATGAACTTAATTTCGTGAGGACCAATCCCAAAGCTCTTGAATTCATCCGTTTTTTGTAAAGTATCAGGGTCACGCACCCCAATAATGCCCTCGCCTGCTTTTACCTTTCCTTCATTAGTTAGGGATGCTTCACTGGTATAGAGTTTTTTCCCATCATGACTAAAACAACCGTGACCAAAAAAATGCCGGTTAGCTTCACAGGAAACAACTTTATCGATTTTATTATTCGGTATTTGAATTCGTATCAATTGCTTCGAAGGTCTGCGCCCGAACAAGATTGCAAAGTTTGAGTGCCGCGGATTAAAATCAACACTATGTCCTCTGAAGTTGGTAAGCCGAGTCGCTGTTTGGTTTTCAATAGCACTAGTCCAACTCATCCCATAGGATTGTTGCGAATCGCCCGTTGCAGCCAGGAATAACTGCTTGGTATTAGCGGCATTAACATAATCGTCTTTTAAATTAGTTGGATTTTGCCTACTCGCCAGTAGCATCGGTGAAAATACAAAGGAAGATAAACCGATACCAGCATTAGCGATAAATTGCCGCCGGGTAATGGTTTGAATGTCGCTAGTCATGGTTACAAAGACTCTACGAATGCTATCAGTTGCAGCCGTTCCTTATTGGAGAGTTGGACAAACCGTTGCTTCACCAGTTCTGCTTCGCCACCATGCCAAAGAATCGCTTGTTCAATGGTTTCTGCTCTGCCATCGTGGAGAAAATTTTGGTTACCGTTCACTTCTTTGGTTAGTCCAACACCCCACAAAGGCGCGGTTCGCCATTCCGAACCTGTTGCGAGATAATCAGCACGACCATCGGCTAACGCGGGTCCCATGTCGTGCAACAATAAATCCGAATAAGGCCAAATTTTTTGCTCACTAAGTGCTTTGTTATTTGACTTTCCCGTGACATAACTGGGTTGATGACATGACTGACAACCTGTTGCATAGAACTTATTTCGCCCTTCTTGAACATTGGGCTCGTTATGTCCACGTTTTACAGGTACTGCTATTTGAGAAACAAAATCAGTGGCCAATTTGAGTAATGTATGTGACAGTTCCACCGCGGGGTGACCTGTGTCTGCTGGCAAGCCTTTCTCGGCATCATTTCCGTTCGGTGTAGCATTACACAAGGATTGAAATTTTGTACAAGATTGGTCGGGGAAAAGTGGATTAGATATACCAATATCGTTGGCAAACGCGGCCGCAGTCAAATTAAGTAGATTCGGTCGATTCGCTTTTAATCCAAATCGACCAGGTACAGCTTTATTAAGTTGAAAATCCCAGACCTTGTTAATTCGACCAGAAATACCGTCTTTATTTTCGTCATTCGGATCGACCAATTCTTCGATGGTTACTTGTTCAATCGCTTCAAGCAATCCTAAACCTAATAGCGGAGGTGAAACCCGCAGAGCGATTAATGTCTCTGGATGTAACTTGCCATAAGCGAGTTGATTTAATTTAACCTTTGGCTGGCTAAGTCCTACAACTTTTCCATCAGGATAAACAAAGGTCGATTCTTGCCAAGTTAAATAGGGATAGGCTTCAGCGGCGACTTCCTTGTGTTTTAGTTGTTCAGCTGTAACAAACGTTCGAAGCTGATGAGACAGCGCAATAGATTGACTCTGAATTTGGTCACCATAATGAGGCTCAGGAATAACGCCATACATTTCATCGTAACCAGGGATACTCAATCTAACTAAAGTGCTGAGCAATACCTCGCTATTATCTCTTGGCGCTTTACCTCTTCCACCATTGGCGTGACAGGCTAAACAAGTCCGCGCGTTGTACAATGGACCAAGTCCGTCTCTCGCATTAGTGATTGTTGGCGCTTTAATCCAAGGTTGTTGTGCAAGCGCTCTTCCCGCATAAAAATCGGTTTTAACTGAATCTGAAATATTCGATATCGGTGAGATAAATGATGCTTTGGTAATTGAGTGAGATGTTGTTTCGCCGCCTGGAAACTGTTCTGAAGCATCAATGGCAGGAACCATCAGTGGATTCTCTTGCAACATATAATGGTCTTCTGAATCTACTCCACAGGAAGCAAGCAGATGAAAAACTGCAACGCTCACTACCAGTTTTAAACAACTATTCATTAAATTTGGGTACTCTCTTCTCGAGGCCTTAGCAGAATATAAGTTTTGCATTTATTGTCTTTTCTACAACGTAAAAAGGCCGAGATATAAATCTCGACCTGCATAAATTCCATTTCTATTTTCTTCATTCAGTCTGCCAGAGACAGACTGATATTAACTAACCGTCACAAGTTGTGGTTGGGTCAGTGGTATCACAAGCACTGCCGTCATCATCTACAACCGAAGAGGTGATGCCTAAATCCGTCGCAATGTTAGCGATAACACCTGACTGAGCGTTTAGCGATATAATCGCAGCATACATTGGGTTATCTGAATTACGGTTAACATCCATAATTAAATTATCCACTGGCACACCATCAACTCTTGCAGAGTTATCGATTGCTAACGTATCTGTTTCAGTTGCATCTAAAGCAGCAGTCATTTCTGACATTCGTGCAGTCAACTCAACATCAGTTAGATAGTCATCCAAACCGTACCCTGACACAGCACGTGTTACAGCATCATCTTGGCCATCCAAAGTACTATCATAACCAGCATATTCGCCATAGAAACTGTTTGAAACACCCTCGGCATTTAAGTAAATATCGCGATGAGTATTGTCAGAGAAACAAGAATGTTCGTCTTCTTGAGAATTGGATGAGAAAGCAATTTGCATTCTTTCGCCCGCTAATTCACCTTCAGACAATGTACCCATACCGGTTAGCATTTCTGCTAATTTAACTCTTGCTTCTGCTTCATCAGCGACAGCAACAAAGGCTGTTCGGTAATTTGCTCCGGCCATCCAACCATCACGTACTTCTTCTAAGTCTGCGACTAATTTCGCAGCAGCCACTTCCAAGTAAGTATGACGACGATCGGCGAAATCATCGGTAGTGAAATCAGTTAATGGCCGGTGTCCACCTGAATTTAAGATATTGCCCGTTGTAGACATTTCACGCGACGCTTCAGTATCTGCACTGGTATCAAGATTCAAATCTTGTCCCCAAAGTAAAAACTCAATGGCATGGTAACCAGCGATAACGTCGTGTTCATCATCGGCAGTTGCAGTATTAGCCAATAAATCGGCATCGATTGCGATTGCGATTGAATTAATAATGTTGTTAGTCGGCACTGGCGCTTCAACACCCGTTGAATGATCAGTAACACCGACTTGGTCATCACCAAAATCAGAGCCCGTAGTAACATAATCAATTAGTGCTTCGCCCAATGGCCATGCATTGATGTCGCCTTCTAAGCCGTCTTCTGAACTGTAGTCTGAAGAGTCGATAGGACTTAAACGGAAACGATACACTTCCGTTTGACCGTATGGTTCTCTTGAAACTAACCAAGCAATTTTAGCCGCATCCAAGTTATCTTGAGTGGGATCTGCTTCAAAAGTAGCCAGTGCTGTTTGAAGTAATACTGCTGTGTCTACCGAATCTTCATAAGCAGCAAGAGCGATATCAGCATTCGTAGCTAAAACGTCCTGAACTTTTGCAATATCAATCACAGATACAGGCTCTGGATCAGGTTCTGGATCTGAACTACTACTTCCGCCACAAGCGGTTAGTTGCATAGCTCCAGCAGCAATTAGTAATGGTAGGTAAGACTTAAATTTCATTTTGTTTTTAGCTCCGTTTATCGAATGTATTGAAGTCGGTAGTTAGTCATGTAAAGTGATATAGGTCTAATGCCCAATGTACTTGGCTAACTGAAACTGAATCTAACCAACGACAAGATAACTTGATGCGATTATTGATCTAAATGATAATCATTGTCAATTCGATTACGCTTAATATTAATGTTAATATTCATATTCTTTGATTATATTGATCTCGCTCATCTTTCGGTTTTTACAAGTCGATAAGATTTACTCCAAATTTGAGCTGCTGAAATAATAAGATGACCTTTGGATGTACGATGAAACTGTTAACCCATAAGCTCAACCACAGCTCCATAAATCTCTCAGTTGCAGCGGTATTAGGTATCGCTCTGATGGGCTGCGGCACATCTTCCAGCAAAGACCCACTCGTATTTGAAACGAAGGCAGTACTCGGCGAAAGCCTCTATTCTGATGTCAATTTATCCCTTAATCGTACCCAGTCATGTGCGACTTGTCATAACCCCGAAGTCGGATTTATCGACAATAGACTCGATGCTGATGGACAAACGAGTGCAGTTTCCCTGGGTGATGATGGTATTTCACTGGGTGATAGAAATACTCCAACGGCATCTTATGCTCGCTTTAGCCCCGATTTTCATATCGGAACAAAGCAACGATTTAATAGCCAACAACCTGATTATGTTGGCGAATTAGGCGGTCAATTTGTTGATGGGCGTGAAACTGATTTACAAGGACAGGCCGAAGGACCACCGACCAACCCAATCGAAATGGGCATGGCTGATAAAGCGAGCGTGGTTGCGCGTATCCAAGAAAATGAAGATTATGTGAATGCATTTGAATTTTTATATGGCGAGGACATTTTTGCTAATAGTGACGAAGCCTATTCAGCGATGGCTGAGAGTATTGCAGTATTTGAAAAGACAGACGAATTTAGCCCCTTCGATTCGAAATACGATCGTTTCTTAAAAGGGGAATACCTGTACGACCCGCTCTCTAAATCAGCTGCGGGAAAAGCTTTGTTTTTCTCTCAACAGTTCACCAACTGCGCCACCTGTCACCAACTGCATCCTAATAGTCATCCACAAGAAACCTTTAGTAGTTACGAATACCACAACATCGGTGTTCCAGTGAATGACACGGTTCGTTTAAGTAATGGCAAGCCTGCCAATTTTGTCGACCAAGGATTGTTAGATAACGAAGCAGTTTCCGAGAATACAGCACGTGGAAAATTTAAGACTCCGACATTACGAAATGTCGCGGTAACAGGACCCTATATGCACAACGGGGTGTTTAGAGAGTTGAAAACTGTCATGGAGTTTTATGATCACTTCTTAACAAATTCAGAGCATGTCACTAATCCAGAAACCGGTGAATCATGGGGAATTCCAGAAGTTGAAGATAACGTTGCTAGTACTGAACTAGAGGATGGTCGGAAATTATCTAGCAGTGATATTGAAGGGTTGGTTTGTTTCTTGAGGACTTTGACAGATGCCCGATATGAGCATTTAATTGAGGAAAATGGGATCGCTTGTTTGGAATAGTAGAGTGGATTTTATCTGGCATTGCACTGTTCTTAATATGTTTCCTACGCTAACGTGACTAACAACGGTTCGATACACACCTATTCTAGTCGTCATTAAAAGTTGAAGTTACAAATAAGAGTTGTAGAGAGTAGTCGAAGGGAAAGAATTTCAATTTAAGTTTGAACTAAGAGCATTTCGCAGCGCTGCGACCTTCTTTTTTCAATCGCTAAAAAGAAGGCAAAAAATCTATAGACGTTCGCACTAGGCATCGCAAGCAGGCTGGGTTGAACACATGGTGGTCTTAGTATGCGATTAAGCACGTTTATTGGTTTAAAGATCGTAACTGATCAGTTCTGTTGTCACTTGATTTGAAGTCGCTATCAAAGCTTCTTTATCTCGATCAAAGTCCTTAGTAACGATGTTGGTAACTCAATGTAGTTTCTTGTACTCCATATAGTCTCGATATTTCTGCCTAGCGGCTTAAAGCAGTTCGACATCCCCAGCCAATAGAAAAGTGAAAAAGCTGTTTGAGTGTAGCGAGTTCTTTTTCACCGACTGGCTCTCCAAAATTCACATGGAACCAATTTAAAGTATATTTATCCCACCCGAATTCAATAGTGCTCGTTTCAGCGTAAGAAGTTTTTGGTTCCTTCGCCTAAAAGCGCCTACTGTTGATTGTCTTCTAACAAAAGGAACTCGCAATCAGAGTCCGGCGCTGCGAACGCTTTTAAATCTTTTAACCATAAACTAAAAAGGTTTCCCCAGTTAATCCCAACTAACTCCGCCCATATTGCGCCAACCGCTCATTATCCAAATTCTTCTTATCGACCTTCAAATAAACGGCTCCGGCTTCCGGCAGAGCAATCGCCTCTGAAACTCCTTCAATCGCCTTGATTTCATCAATTAACGATGGAAATGCATCTTCGGCGACATCTGGCATAGTGAGCGTATAGGCGGTCAATGCAGGCGGATTTTTGAGACCTAACAATAATAAAGCCCACAGCATAGCCATAAATGCTCCAACTAAATAAACACCATCCATTCCTTTATATTGAATAATAATACCTGCTACAGGGCCACCTAAAAACGCACCTGCAAACTGACTAGTTGAATAAACACCGAGGGCTGTGCCTTTGCCTGAAAGCGGCGCAATTCTAGAAATCATTGAAGGCAATAAAGCCTCCATTAAATTAAAACCGGTAAAATAAATAACTAAGGCTAACACCACTAATGTGAGTGGAAAACTAAACATGCCAAATACCAATTGCACAACAGCAATTAACATGACTCCTGCCAACATCACTCGAGCGTGTTGTCTGTTTTTTTCGGCAATTATGATTAAAGGCAACATAAGTACAACCGCTGCTACCATAGTGATCAAGTAAATCCAACTATGCTCCGCCAGTTCAATATTGAGCCCTGATAAACGATTAGGGAACGCAACGAAGAAAGAAGTTAATAAGAAGTGCAAAGTGAATATACCAAAGTTGAGACGCATTAACTGGCCGTCCTTAAAAATACGCGAAAACTGCCCTTTACTTGCAATGGCGTCTCTTTGAACAAATTGATTATCAGGATTAGGAGTTAGGAAATAAATCACCAGCATGGCTACAAAAGCGAGACCTGCGATAATTGCAAACAGCCCTTTCAAACCAACGAGCATGGTGAGACCTGGACCTATGATCATCGCTATTGCAAAGGCTGCACCAATGCTCATACCGATGCTAGCCATTATTTTAGTCCGTTGTTCATCTCTGGATAAATCTGCAGCCAATGCCATAATCGCACTGGCTATAGCGCCACATCCTTGTAGTAATCGACCGACTATTACTCCATAGATATGGTCACTAAATGCAGCCACTAGACTACCGATGGCAAATAAAACCAAGCCAAATAGGATAATCGGCTTTCGCCCAAACCGATCAGACATCCAGCCAAATGGAATTTGGAAAATCGCCTGGGTAAGTCCATAAGCACCAATCGCTAAACCAATTAAAGCGGGTGTGTAACCGGTCAATTTTTGACCAACAATACTAAACACTGGTAGCAACATAAATAACCCGAGCATGCGTAATGCAAATACACTGCTCAGTGTTAGCGCTGCTTTTTTCTCAGTTGAATTCATATTGCTTTTATTTTTCATTTTTGGCTCTAAAAGAGTTAGTATACCCAGTTCATTTTTGAATCGCTGGCATTATACAAGAACAAATATGAATCACATAGAAGTACGGGGTGCGAAAACCCACAATTTAAAGAATATTGATGTCTCGATTCCTAGAGAAAAACTGACCGTCATCACCGGACTGTCTGGCTCTGGAAAATCTTCTCTCGCATTTGACACACTCTATGCAGAAGGCCAACGACGATATGTTGAATCACTTTCCGCGTATGCCCGCCAATTCTTATCGCTTATGGAAAAGCCAGATGTCGAGCATATAGAAGGGTTATCGCCTGCCATATCCATTGAGCAGAAATCAACGTCTCACAACCCGCGTTCAACTGTCGGTACCATCACTGAAATTCACGATTACTTAAGGTTATTGTTTGCAAGAGTGGGTATTCCTCATTGTCCCGAGCATCTCGTTGCCTTGGAGGCCCAAACTGTTAGCCAAATGGTTGATCACACTCTTTCACAACCTGTTGAATCTAAAATGCTATTACTCGCTCCCGTCGTTCGAAATAGAAAAGGTGAGCACGTTAATCTATTTGAAGAGTTGCAAGCGAAAGGATTTATCCGAGCCCGGATCAATGGCAAAACGTACGAACTTAGTGAAGCACCTAAATTAGAGCTCCACAAAAAACACACCATCGAGGTGGTGGTTGATCGATTTAAGGTTCGTGAAGATATGAAGCAACGTTTGGCTGAGTCATTCGAAACGGCATTAGAACTTTCCGATGGTTTAGCCATGATTGCGCCGATGGATGAAGACTCAGATTTGGAAGAACTCTTATTCTCAGCCAAATTCGCATGTCCAGAGTGTGGTCATAGTTTATCAGAGCTTGAGCCTCGACTCTTCTCATTCAATAATCCCGCTGGTGCCTGCGAAACGTGTGATGGTCTGGGTGTTGATCAGTTCTTTGATCCTGATCGCATTGTCATTAATCCCGATGTTTCTCTGGCCGGTGGCGCGATTCGAGGTTGGGATAGACGCAGTGTTTATTATTTTCACATGCTCAAATCATTGGCAAAGCATTACGAATTCGATATTGAAAAACCCTATAAAAAATTACCCCGTAAAGTTCAAAAAATCATCTTATATGGCAGTGGTAAAACGAAAATTGAATTTACTTACAGTAATGATCGCGGCGACATCATGCAAAGAAATCACCGTTTTGAGGGGGTAATTCCTAACATGCAACGGCGATATCACGAAACGGAATCCGTTGCGGTAAGAGAAGAACTACAAAAGTACATGACCAAACAAGCCTGTCCTTCCTGCAGTGGCTCTCGGTTAAAAGAAGAAGCTCGACATGTATTAATCAAACAACGTAATTTACCCTCGCTAGCGAAACTGCCTATTGATGAAGCATTCGATTTTTTCAATACCTTGAAGTTGCCAGGAAAACGAGGAAAAATTGCCGATAAAATTCTAAAAGAAATTTGTGACCGTTTAGAATTTCTAGTTAACGTTGGATTAGAATACCTGTCCCTCGAACGAAGTGCTGATACATTATCGGGCGGCGAGGCTCAGCGGATCAGACTCGCCAGCCAAATTGGGGCAGGCTTGGTGGGCGTCATGTATGTGTTAGATGAACCATCGATCGGTTTGCACCAAAGAGATAACGAACGACTGCTTAAAACCTTGCGCCATCTTCGTGATTTAGGTAATACGGTTATCGTTGTCGAACACGACGAAGATGCAATTAGAACCGCTGATTATGTTTTAGATATTGGACCGGGAGCAGGAATCCACGGTGGCGAAGTAGTTGCCAAAGGCAAATTAAAAGATATTCTCAAAAATAAAAATTCATTGACCGGTAAATACCTATCCGGTAAAGAATCCATTGAAATACCGGCAGAACGAATTCCTGCGAAAGACGGTCAATTCTTCGAACTAAAAGGCGCCACAGGAAATAATCTTCAGTCAGTTGATCTTAAACTACCGGTCGGTGTTTTTACCTGCGTAACTGGAGTGTCCGGTTCGGGCAAATCAAGTTTGATCAATAATACACTTTACCCAATTGCAGCGACGGATTTGAATCGTGCTTCGACTTTGACTCCTTCTAGTTATGAAAGTTATTCCGGCATGGATAATTTTGATAAAGTTGTCGACATCAACCAAAGTCCAATAGGCAGAACACCTCGCTCTAATCCTGCTACCTACACTGGTATTTTTACACCGATTAGAGAATTACTTGCCGGCACACAAGAATCAAGAACACGCGGTTACAAACCAGGCCGATTTAGTTTTAATGTTAAAGGCGGTCGATGTGAAGCCTGCCAAGGTGACGGATTAATAAAAGTTGAGATGCACTTTCTTCCGGATATGTATGTCCCTTGCGATGTCTGTAAAGGAAAACGCTACAACCGTGAAACCTTGGAGATTTTGTACAAAGGAAAAAACATTCACCAAATATTAGGATTGACCGTTGAGGACGCCAGAGAGTTTTTTGATGCCATTCCTTCTATCGCTAGAAAACTACAAACCTTGATGGATGTCGGGCTTTCATATATAAGTTTGGGTCAAGCCGCGACAACTTTATCTGGAGGAGAAGCGCAGCGCGTTAAGTTATCCAAGGAACTGAGCAAACGCGACACCGGTAAAACCCTCTACATACTTGATGAACCCACCACTGGATTACATTTCCATGATGTAAAACAACTATTAGCCGTTCTACACCGATTAAGAGATCACGGTAATACGGTTCTGGTGATTGAACACAATCTAGACGTTGTTAAAACCGCTGATTGGGTCATTGATCTCGGCCCAGAAGGTGGAAGTAAGGGCGGATACATTATTGCCGAAGGCACACCGGAAGAAGTCTCTAAAAATAAGAAGTCGTATACGGGTAAATTTCTGAAAGAGCTCTTCGAAAAATAATAACACTGACATCCCCAGTCTATTCACAGGCAGGGGAATGTCGATTAATCCTCGCAGAGTGATTTTTTCTTTTAACAATGCTTCGAATTCATCGGCCGTTACAGGCTTGCTAAGTAAAAACCCTTGAGCGGAATCACACTGAGTTTCTCTTAGTACTTCTAGCTGTTGCTTAGTTTCGATACCTTCCGCTGTCACTTTAAACCCTCCCTTGCGTCTCCGCTTAAGCCACTTTCAATCGTTCCTGGCATAATTCTCTTTTAGGTAGGCCTGTTAAAGAGTCGTCATCAGCCAATATTGACATATATAGTCCAATAAAATAAACACTGATGTTTGCTAGTTGTTAAGGCAAACACCTGTGAGCATGCTGCCAGTCTATAATAGAGTACAGATGGAGATCGGAAGACTACAAGTTTGCGGTGATTATTCTCGCCGGTCAATCTAATAGAATCTCGCTCATTGTCGCACCATCGATATTGCCACCGCTAACAATAATGCCGACATTTCCTTCTGCCTTTATTGCCCCGGTCATTAATGCCGCTAATCCCAGAGCCCCAGACGGTTCAACAACCAGTTTCATACGATAAAAAAAGAAGCGCACAGCTTCTTTAATTGATTCTTCGCTAACGGTTTTCATTTCATCAACAAACTCTCTGACCATAGGGAAAGTAATATCCCCCATAGAAGCAGTGCGAGTGCCATCAGCAATCGTAGGCGGATTTGGATTTGAATGCAGAACTCCGCTATAAAACGATTTAGTGGCATCATCTGCCATCTCTGGCTCTACACCGAATACTTTACAATTTGGCTGAATTGATTTTGTCGCAACCGCTGTTCCACTCAGCAAACCGCCACCACCACAGGGAGCAACCATCATATTCAAATTAGCCACACTATGGGCAAACTCATAAGCAGCCGTACCCTGCCCCGCGATGACATATTCATTATCAAATGGTTTAATTAGAGTAAGTAACTGGTTGCTATTAACCTGCTCGGCAATCGCTTCTCGAGTAGTTTCTTGAGGGTCAAATACAACGACTTTTGCACCGTATCCTTTAGTTGCCTGTAGCTTGAGTTTAGGAGCATTATTTGGCATGACGATGGTCGTCGACACACCAAGCATTTTGCCAACCAATGCAACCGCCTGTGCATGATTTCCTGAAGAATAAGCGATCACGCCGTTTCTTTTTTGCTCCTCAGATAATTGTGAAATAGCGTTATAAGCACCTCGAAACTTAAAAGCGCCAACTTTTTGAAAAGACTCGCATTTGAAAAAAATATTAGCTTTTAACTGCCGGTTAAGCGTAGCCGATTGTAAAATGGGAGTTGGGTTGACGACATCCTTAAGAACAATATTAGCGTTCTCAATTTTCTTAAAAAATTCAATCATAGTAGTCCTTTTATGTTTTTATCAAACCTGTAGCCATTATCTCATTGATAATTTCATAGCTAATCGGAGTAATGTCTTGAGGCAATTCAGTTAATTTGTACCAGCGGAGTTGTTCGCAGAGGTGTGGTTCGGCATTGACGATTTGACCCTGCCACTTTTTGACCAAATAAACTTGTTGGTAAATATTTTTGTCACGATCAATTTTAACCGTTAATTCGGAGATGCAGACCTGTTCGATAGCAAGTTCTTCTTTCAATTCTCGATAGATCGCGTCTATATTTGACTCATTTCTTTCGACGTGTCCTATTGGCAGCGACCAATGGTGATTGAAATGTTGAGTGTTTATTCTTAGTCCAAGAAGAACTCTATTATCGCGAAGGATAACAGCGGAAACCAGTTTGACTGTCGTTTGCTTTTCCAAATTCGAATTAGTAATGATAGCGATTTTGCGATTAAGTAGTCTACCTTAAGCCCTCTAAAACAGGAAGAGATTGGCTAACAGAACGAGATGTTGACGTCCGATTCGTGGCTTGAACAATCTAAATAATAAATAAAAAGCTTGGGACTGCTCATCCTACCACATACAATGAAGTCATCAACTTAAACTAAACTACAGGAAAATCCATGTCTATAGCCGATAGTAAACTGTTTGCTCCGATTGAATTGGGGCCGTTAAAATTAAAGAACCGTGTGGTGATGGCCCCCATGACACGCTCCTTTAGTCCTGGTGGTATCCCCAATGACCTGGTGGTTAAATACTACGAGCGCAGAGCAAAAAATGACGTTGGATTAATTGTTACCGAAGGTACTACTATTAATCACAAGGCCGCTAATGGTTACCCCAATGTTCCTCATTTCTACGGCGAAGAAGCCCTTGCTGGCTGGAAAAATGTAGTAGACGCCGTTCATCAAGCGGGCGGAAAAATTGTTCCGCAACTGTGGCATGTTGGCGCGATACGAAGAGCAAACAAAGGGGCGGGCCCCGATGAAACTGTTCCGGGTTACAGCCCTTCTGGCTTAGTAATGAAAGGAAAAGAATCTGGAGTTGCTATGACTCTAGAAGATATTAAAGAAGTGACTGAGGCATTTATTCAAGGTGCAAAAGATGCTCAAGAAATCGGATTTGATGGTGTCGAAATTCATGGCGCTCACGGCTATTTAGTCGACCAATTCTTCTCCGCCGCAACCAATGTTAGAGATGACGAATACGGAGGCGATTTAGCAGCTCGAACTAAATTTGCCGCTGATATAATCAGTGGAATTAGAACCGCTTGTGGCCCAGATTTTCCAATTATTTTACGATTCTCGCAATGGAAACAACAAGACTATAACGAACGTCTCGCCCATACACCTGAAGAATTAGCTAGCTTCCTGGCTCCGCTGGTTGATGCTGGTGTTGATATTTTTCATTGTTCCACACGACGCTTCTGGGAAACTGAGTTTGAGGGTTCCGAGCTCAATCTAGCCGGCTGGACCAAGAAATTAACGGGTAAACCTTGTATATCTGTAGGCAGTGTTGGGCTCAGCAGCGGGTTTATCGATGAAGATAAACACGATATGGTCGATACTTCAGAAGTTGCCAGTGAGTCGTTTGACGAACTGTCTAAACGATTGGCCAACGACGAATTTGATATGGTGGCGATTGGTCGCGCATTATTGCAAGATCCAGAATGGGTTATCAAAGTCAGAGAAAACAGATTGGACGAACTTGCCGACTATTCTAAAGCTTCACTGCAACAACTCGTTTAGAACTATTGATTAGAGCTTTTAGTTAAAAAAGCATGGAGCAAGGCTGCCTTGGTGGCTTTGCTTAATGCTTTTAAACAATAGTCTCCGGCTCGATTTAAACTTCAACGGTTAATCCGAGGTTGAGGAAGAACTACTCGAGCTGCTTTTATTGCTTTCACTAGCACTGTTACTTTCGTTTTTCTTTTTGCTGCCCTTAAAGTCAGTCTCGTACCAACCGGTGCCTTTCAATTTAAACGATGAAGCAGAAACCAACTTTGAAAGCTCTGGTTTCTCACACGCAGGGCAATCTTTAAGCGGGTCGTCACTCATTTTTTGCAATTTTTCTAATCGGTGATTACATTCTTTACATCGGTATTCGTAAATTGGCATATTTAACTTCTTTTAACTGGATGACTCAGGATTCCCCTTATATTAGGGCTCTTGCTGTATTTTAAAGGAAAATGCCTTACATTTTAACTGTCTTTGGGATTTATCATGTTTCATTTTCATATTTATAACCAATTCGACCTAAGATTCGTTGCTTAAGCCAATTTGGCTACGTAAAATAGCCCGCTAACAAGTAATAGTACTCCTCATATTAGCGATTGAAGATTGTATGAATCACAGTCCCGCTAACAACCTGAAGTTTAGAGAACGTTTATGAAAACCAGCCAGTATTTATTAGCCACATTACGCGAAGTTCCTAGTGATGCGGAGCTAGCAAGCCACCGCCTAATGTTAAGAGCCGGTATGATCCGCGCTCAAGCTTCTGGACTCTACACTTGGCTTCCGACTGGTTTACGAGTATTACGAAAAATAGAGAATATCGTACGAGAAGAAATGGACGCGGTTGGTGCCAGCGAAATATTAATGCCTATGGTGCAGTCCGCTGAACTTTGGCAAGAGTCTGGACGTTGGAATGAATACGGCAACGAACTACTTAGATTAAACGACCGTCACGGTCGAGAATTTTGTTTAGGTCCTACCCACGAAGAAGTTATTACCTCGATGATTCGGGATGAAATTAGAAGTTACAAACAATTACCAGCCGTTTATTACCAGATTCAAAGCAAGTTCCGAGACGAAAGACGGCCTCGTTTTGGCGTCATGCGTGCCCGCGAATTCCTAATGAAAGATGCATACTCATTTCACACGACTGAAGAATGTTTAGAAAAGACCTATCAAAAAATCTTTCAAGCATACACACGTATCTTCGAACGTCTTGGATTAGAGTTTAGAGCAGTCATAGCCGACAGTGGTTCGATTGGTGGTAACAGTTCTCACGAGTTCCATGTGCTTGCGGATTCCGGCGAGGATGCCATCGCTTTTAGTACAGGAAGTGACTACGCAGCAAACGTCGAAAAAGCAGAATCTCTAAGTGCTAATGTCTCCGAGCGTAGTGAAGGCAACCAAGCAAAAACTATAGTAGACACCCCAAACACTAAATCCATTGAAGAGGTATGCACGCTCCTTAAAATCGATGCATCGTCGGTTATTAAGACTCTCATTGTAAAAGGCAACGATGGCAAACTGGTAGCAATCTGTTTACGAGGCGATCATCAGTTGAATGAAATTAAAGTTGAAAAACATCCTCTGGTGCTGGCACCACTGCATATGGCTACTGATGAAGAAATTAAACAAACCGTGGGGGCTTCGGCAGGTTCAGTGGGCCCAGTCGGTCTTTCTATTGATATAATTGCCGATAATGATGCGGCGCTACTCAGCGACTTCGTGTGTGGTGCTAATACCGATGCTCAACATCTTACTGGTGTTAATTGGAACCGTGATACTAACTATACTGGGACATACGATTGTCGAAATATCGTTGAGGGCGACAAAAGCCCAGATGGTAAAGGCACTCTAACCATCAAAAGAGGCATCGAAGTAGGTCATATTTTCCAGCTAGGAACCAAATATTCCGAAGCTATGAAAGCTAACGTATTAAGCGAAAATGGCAAAGCTGTGACCTTAACTATGGGTTGTTACGGTATCGGAGTTTCCCGTATTGTTGCTGCAGCCATTGAGCAGAATCACGACGAATACGGTATTACTTGGCCTGAGAATATAGCGCCATTTCAAGTGGCGATTGTTCCGATGAATATGAAACGTTCGCCTCGTGTCGCTGAGCAAGCGGAAGCGTTATACCAACAACTAAAAGATGTTGGAGTTGAAGTCCTGTTCGATGATCGAAAAGAACGTCCCGGAGTCATGTTTGCAGACATTGAATTAATTGGCGTTCCTCATCGTATTGTTATTAGCGAAAGGGGCATTGACGCAGGAACATTCGAATACAAACATCGTCGCAGTAATGACAAACAAGATGTAAAAATTGAAAACGTTTTCTCAACTCTTATGGAGAAAATGGGCTAAGATTATGAGTAAAGACTAACCAGCACCGGTCGCGAATGATAAAGCAAAATAAAACACCGACGTCAATCAATAATCAAGAGACACTAACCAGCAAAGCGTTTTTAGTATTGCTTTGCTGTGCAGTTTCATTTTATTCGTCTGCAAATAATATGACCGGCACTATCAGCAGTGCAAAAAGCGTTAACAGCGATACTGAGATAAAAAGCCAAAGCGGTGCTACTCAACAAGAGCGTCCTGATTCTGACTTCAAAGTAAAGCTACGAGCCACTATCGCCAAAGCGGAAGAATCTTTTGACGACCATTTTGACGCTGAAGTTTGGCTATTTGAACAAGCCACACGGCTTGCTAAAGCCGCACCCCATATACCAGAAGATGAACGTTTCACTATACTCAGACTAGTCCACCAAGAAGCGAAGAAATTCGACTTAGACCCGATGCTCGTTTTGGCTTTAATTGATGTGGAAAGCGACTTTGACCATTACGCAATTTCAAGCGCCGGCGCTCTTGGATTAATGCAAGTAATGCCTTTTTGGAAAGATGAAATTGGGAAAGCTGATGATAACCTTCATGAAATTGCCACCAATTTACGCTATGGTTGCGCTATTTTAAGCCAATACTTAAAACGAGAGAAAATGGACACGACCCTCGCCCTTGCACGTTATAACGGAAGTCGAGGAAAAGTCTGGTACCCTATGCGAGTTTATAAGTCCATGCGTAAGGTTTGGCGGCCGTGACAATCGGCAACAACGGTAATTCCGAGCAATCATCTGGTAACCCCGCTTCAAGCGTGATCACTAATACCTCAAAAACAGGGTTGGTCTTAACCGGTGGAGGTGCCCGTGCAGCTTATCAAGTGGGGGTGTTAAAGGCACTTTCTAACTTAGTAATAAAACCCCTCCACGGAAACCCATTCCCAATAATCACAGGTACCTCGGCAGGTGCAATTAACGCAACCGTACTTGCGAGTTACGCACAAACACCAACAATGGGTGTTCGTAGCCTTGAAAAAGTTTGGCGAAATTTTTCAGTCGACAAAGTTTTTCGCTCTGATTTTCGCGGTATTGTAAGAAACGCTGCCCGCTGGACTAAATCAGTCTTTATGAATGACTATCATAAAAAACGGCAACTGAGCTTACTTAACAACCAGCCCTTAGTCGATTTACTCGATCGCGTTGTACACTATGACAATATTCAAAAGGCGATCGATAATCAATGTCTTGAAGCGATTTGTGTTACTGCCAGTGGTTACACTTCTGGCCAATCGGTCTCTTTCTTTCAAGGTAAAAAAGACTTAAGTGGTTGGAAAAGGCATCGAAGAATTGGTTGTGAAGCTACGCTATCTAGAACACACTTACTTGCTTCTTCCGCCATACCTTTGGTATTTCCAGCAGTAAAAGTCAATCGTGAATTTTTCGGTGATGGATCCGTGCGTTTTTTATCCCCACTTAGCCCAGCTATTCATTTAGGCGCCGACAGAATTTTGGTCGTTGGAGTTGATCCAATTAAGGAAGACCGAGAGCGACGTACAAAAGAAGTCTTCTATCCTACCACTGCAGATATTGCGGGCCATGTGCTTGACAGTGTTTTTATCGACAGTTTAGACAGTGACTTGGAGAGAATTAACAGAGTTAACAAAACACTAAAGTTAATCCCAAAAAATATCCGAGAAAAAGAAACCAACCTCAAGCCAATAGAAACACTTTCTATTTCACCGTCAAAAGATTTGAGCGAATTATCAGGAAAACATTTTCATACCCTACCTCCGATGGTTAAGTTCTTCTTTCGTCGAATAGGTATTGATGATGATGAAGGCTCTACAGTGTTAAGCTACTTATTGTTTGAGAGTTCTTATACTAATGAGCTTATTGAACTAGGCTTTCAAGATGCTATGGACATGTCAGAAGAAATTATTGAATTTTTCCGCTAGTATTCGATCAATTTCTGAATCGATAGCAAAATAAATTTAATTACGAACCTTGTTATCTATACAAAATCCATCAATAGTGAAACACTATTTATAAATTGTAAGAACGATTAAATCTCACTGTATTATAATTATTTCTCTCTATCAATAACTGACAACCGCAAACGACAAACCATTCTTTTTCGTTTGAAATTCCTTATTAACAAAAACCCCGGGCACAGCCACCAAAGTGTCGTCGTAATAAACTAGTGGTAACCACTCTCTTTCCCAATGCGGAACTTTAAGCTCCTGATAAATTTTCTTAAGCTCGGTGGAATGATTTCGATAGCTTGGCTGGACCTTTTCGCCACCACAACGAGGTCTAACATTGACGATTTCAGTTTTGTTCGGTTCCCTAACTAGCAAGGAATCGTCTTGATTAGAACTTTCGAGACCGCTCGCATTTAAAACAACCTCGTTTCGCAACTCAATGGGTGAGCGCCATTCTACCCAGTCAACTTTTTCCAACAACACAGCTGGTTCTTCATGACCACAAAAATAGAGTTGTTGGTCGAACACTCTGAACCAACCACTACTAGCTTTGGTTTTTATATTTTTTGGCTTTTCAGTTTGTACTTGATTGACTACTTGATTTAACTCGGCGATACTGACAGTAAATCCCGTTTCAATATTTACCCAATAACGCAATAAATTCTTACGCCTAGCAATGCTCAGTTGATTGAAACTCGATAGGTTTAAAACGTTAGACCTAACTTGCAAAATAGAATAATCTTCTTTCGCTAATAGATCGAGTAGCTCGATTTGCTCCTTAGCATGAACCGTCAATTGTTGAAATGATTGACTAAAACTTGGCCACCGCTTTTCGATTACTGGTACAACTTTGTTTCGCAAGTAATTTCGTGAGTATTTGTGCTGCTGATTAGTGGGATCTTCGATCCAATCTAAATGATGACGACTAGCATAATCTTCGAGCTGCTCTCGTTTGAAGGAGAGCAGTGGTCTCAGCAGCCAGCCATTACCTAGCGCTCTGCTTTCTGGCATGCCGCGTAATCCATGCAATCCAGTACCCCGGATTAACCGAAACAAGAGTGTTTCAGTTTGGTCATCTTGATGATGCGCCATTGCGATCACTTTGCCATCGATTAGTAAACTTTCAAAGAATGAATAACGCCCATCTCGAGCATCCTTCTCACTTGTTTTTCCTTTATCTGCTAATTGCAAACTGGTTGAGTAGAATTCATGACTGTACTGCTGTGCGATTTTACGACAAAAGGGCAGCCAATCTTCAGAGGACGATTGCAAACCATGATCAACATGCACGACAGCAACTTTGCCGAGTTGTTTAGTCGAGTTCAAGTGACTAGCCGCATGAAGTAATACTGCAGAGTCTAGTCCACCACTAAACGCAATAAATAGTGGAAGTGTATTTAAAGATTGAGTTAATAATTCAGGATTTGAGAGATTGGTTTGTTGTCTCGGCGAGCCATTGGAAGCTAACAACGGTCTATTGAGATTGGAACCGAGCCGCTTATAACTTTCTAAGATCGCGGCTTGAATTGGTTCCATTCTTAAAAATTCCTTTATCAGGCACTTACTTTCTAAACAATAAGGTTGTTCAACAATCGACTATTGATTAGCGGATTCAGTTAACCGGTGAAGAGTGTAAATTAGCCCCAATCCTCTTGGACACCAAATGACATCAATCGCTCATATCGTTTATCTAAGAGCTCTTCACTATCTAGCGCTTTTAATTCTGCTAGGTCGCTACAAATTCGTATTTTTAATGATGCCGCCATAGCTGGATGATCTTTATGAGCGCCACCCTCAGGCTCTTCAACGATAGAATTAATCAGATCAAGTTTTTTCAAACGGCGAGCCGTAATTCCCATTGCTTTTGCAGCGTCAGGTGCTTTATCAGCACTTTTCCATAATATGGAAGCACAGCCCTCAGGCGAGATCACAGAATAGGTACTGTACTGAAGCATATTGACTCTATCGCCTACGCCAATAGCAAGGGCGCCACCGGAACCACCTTCGCCAATGACAGTACATATCACCGGCACTTTAAGTTGCGACATCACTTTTAGATTGCGCGCAATTGCTTCACTTTGACCGCGCTCTTCAGCGCCAACTCCAGGGTAAGCGCCAGGCGTATCGATAAAAGTAATAATCGGCCAATTAAACTTTTCCGCCATTTCCATTAATCGTAGAGCTTTACGGTAGCCCTCTGGTCTTGGCATCCCAAAGTTTCGAGCCACTTTTTCTTTAGTATCTCGACCTTTCTGGTGACCAATAATCATCACAGGTTCTCCGTCGAGACGCGCTGGACCTCCGATAATAGCCAAATCATTAGCAAACGCTCTATCACCCGCTAAATCGTCATAATCAGTGAACATCAAATTAATGTAGTCTTTGGTATAGGGGCGTAACGGATGTCGGGCCAATTGGGCCACTTGCCAAGCGTCTAGTTTAGAGAATATCTGTGTGGTAAGTTCTTTACTCTTTGTTTGCAAACGCTCGATCTCTTCGGTGATATTGATCTCACTGTCGTCGCCCATCAAACGAAGCTCTTCGATTTGGGCTTCCATTTCTGCGATGGGTCGTTCAAATTCAAGAAAATTCATAGGATTTGTTCAATTCTCATTCATTCAATTTTTATAAGAGGCGAGATGACGTTTGTCAGGCTCAACACCATTTGGCGACATTCTAACTGTTTTAACTCGCAAACAAAATACGTGAGCAACTCATAAGACCATTTTGAGCTGATATTCGCAACTAACGATGCACAAATAGACACATGAGGAAGCACCGATAGCCTGCTGTAACGGTTCACCCTAGCAAAAGGTAACAAATTGACCATATTGCACTCATCGGCAAAAACCTTACTAAACAGTTTTTGTCGGCCAGTTTCGGGTCGCTTGCTCACAATTGTAATTGTGACGACTTAAACTCCATTATCATGGCTAAATTAAGGCATCCATCACAATAGAGTCAAAAGTTATGCGCTAAACACACTATTTCTTGTATATATTGTTGGCTTACATCAGTCTCTGAACTATATTTAAAATAACCACTTAGCGAAATTTTACAACATGTCTAGAAAGCTCCGAGCGCTACTCAAACAAAACAGACGCCTCGAAGAAAAAATCTTCTATGAACCTAGAAGTTCAGACTGGCGGAAGGAACTGATTACCCATAAGGAACTGTCAGATACTTTGACCTGCCTGGCAAATAAAATTATAAGCAGCGAGAATTGTGAACTCTCCGTTTTAAAAATGCTCAATAATGTTGAATCCGTGAGCGGAAGGCCGTTGGCAGCGTTTGAAAAGAACGCACTTCAAGTCGTGGAAATTCTATTTAACTATCTGAGAACCCAGACTGAATTTGATAAGCGTTACTATCACATTTTAAATTCGCTCCAATTGTCTTTCACTCGACTAGCACTTGATGACCTCAGTTTTCTGGATAATCCAAAACACTCTGCGGTCACTTTTTTAGAAAAACTACTAAGTATTGGCTATCATTTTGATGCGAATGCGGGAAAGCTGACCCAATTCTTCGTCCATGCAATAGAGTTACTAGTTGATAGAATGGCGAGTAAACCGGTTGTAACAGGACAACTTTTTGCACAAGCTCATCGCCGATTGGATGAGTATACGCAGGGTTATGAATCTAAGAATACTCTTGCAACAAATAAAATCATCAGTGAAGTCGAAAAGGAGTCACGTCGATTACAAGCAGACTATTACACATCGCATTTGATCAAATCGAAAATGGAGGGTGATGAAATACCGATTTTTCTTTTGGATTTTTTTGAGAATCAACTGTCTCATGTACTGCATCAAATTATTCTAAGTTATGGAACGCAAAGCAAACAGTGTCAACAGCTATTGACCGACATGGATACTATCTCCTGGAGTGTCAGTTGTCCGTTTGAAGACCCTGATTATAAAACTAGGTTTGACGCTGACGTAAATCAGACCATGAAACGAGTTTTTGAACAATTTAAGAGCGCTGACCTGTTTAACGAATACGTTCAGTCGTTTTTCCTGGAAATTGAAGAACTACATCGTAATAAGCTCGACGGCAAACGGGTTCATCTCGACGTAATGATCTCTGCCGATATATTCTCCGATGACACTTATTCCGATGAAGACTATGACTCATGGAGCCCAAAACAGGTCGAGACGTTTAAGCTTGACTCGTTGACGGAAGGCAGTTGGTACTATTTAGAAATTGATGGCGATAAAGTCAGAAGCAAACTTTTAATGATCAACGAATTAACAGAAGAGCTTTATTTTGTAAACGCGTCAAGTGAACTCCTAAAGACCATAGGGTTTGACGAACAAAATTACCTAACCAAAAATTTGGAAGTGTTTACTCTCAAAGAAGATGTTCGCTTCGACTCTGCACTTGAATTTCTAGAGGACGAACTTGCCGCTAAGGTCAATTTATTGGAGGCAGAGTTTGAACGCTTCCAGCAACAAGCATTGATCGACGAAAAACAAGAAGAGCAACTCAAAGAAAGAGCTAGACTTGCGATTCTACGCCGACTAGAAATTGAAAAACAACAAGCAGAAAAAGAACGCGTGCTGTTACTTGCCCGTAAGAAACAAGAACAAGACTCTATTTTGGCACAAGAGAAAATCGATGCGGAGAAACGATTCAAAGCAAAGGGATTACTACGAAAGCTAGGTGCAGGCTCTAAAGTCGCTATAATGATAGAAGGTGAGCGATGGACAGAAGCTTCTTTAATGCTTATCTCACGAACAACACAACGCTACATATTCGCAGACGCCGGCGGTAAAAAGGTCCTCGAGCCAACTAAGACTGAATTGATAGAAATGTTGCTAAAACAAACAATCAAGATTCTTCAAGCGAATAATTCCAAAGATGATCCCCTTCAGTCTTTGGTCAAGCAACGCCGACATAAACTCTCCCAGAAGTTCTGAAAGGCAGTTTAGAGTACTATCTAACTTTCTCACTTATCAAAAAAATTAAAGACCCTATTACTGTATGCCGATATAAGTACGGATCTTCATTTTCAGGTAACAGCACTACAATGACTAATTTTGACCGATTAATTCCTGTATTCCTAAAGATAAGTGCGACTAAGTTAATCCGTAGCTCTCTTTCACTTTCTCTATTTATCATATTGTTCGGCGTATTCCCTTCAAGTGCGGATGACAAAATACCTAATATTTCTGGCACTATCAATTATCAACACGCCGCCCGCTACTCTCATTTACAATGGCAAGAGTTACCAGTTTCACCCGTAGCAATTAAAATAAAGCCCTTGGTCAACTTCTCTGGCATACCCGAAGATTCTGTCATAAAGGACACAAAATATTATGATCATGGGAAGTTACCTCTTTCCATTAACAACTTGTTTTCAGATTTAACCCGTTCAACGCGTTATTTAGTCCATAACCAACGTTCTAACGACATTCAACTTGAGTTAACCATTAATCGTTATTCTCACCCTTATCTCTATGCGCCTGACGAGCATTGGTACCAAAAACTGCACGATCAAGTGGATCGCTGGGCGGTTACCAAGAAGCATGCTTCGGTCGAATTAACGCTAAAAATGAAAAGCTTGAAACACCAATTCAAACCGTGGGTAAAATCAGTGAAAGCCACGCTCTCTCACTGTGACATCAATGATAATCCGCAACCGTTAAGCAATCAGAATTATAAGGATGAATCTCTGCTAGCTTATAGCCAATCAGCGGTAGGCCAGTCATTTATTGCCGCGAGTAATTTTCTCTTATTGCAGGCTATTGAGCATGTGAATGGACTTAAACAGAGAGCACAAGTTGAAAGCAAACATCAAAATGAACTGATGCTCATTTCAGAACAAGGAGAACTCATTGAAGGGCGAAGCTATCAACTTTATTTCAATGATAGCTATCCCACCCAATACCGACGACCGGCAGGAAAAATTCAGATCATAAAATCATTTGGACATCAAGCAATCGCCTACCCAGAAACACTAAGAGCAGATCACATAGAACCTGGCGATTGGGTGGAGCTCGAGACGCTCGCTTCTCCGATAAGACCTAAGTATATTTTTGACGCCAAGAATAAATGCGCAAAAGTGAGTGTGGCAAAACTTTAGAATACGGCCAACTATTATATCGCTATTATTTGCAATTAACAGAAAAGCGACCCGAAACCGTTCAGTTAGATTTTTCCCCTAAGGTAAACTTGATTTGGTCGCGGACTAGATCACGAGGTAACTGATTTTTAATCTTGTTTTTCTGTAAAGTACCGAGTCCGATAGGATGGTTTCCATGAAGAAGTATCACTTCTCCTTGCTTTAACCCAGCGTTTTCAACGCTAGGCAAAAGTTCTAAATTGCGACCCTTGTAATAATCTTCGGCCTGACTCAACGAGACTTCAACCTTTTGCAATTCTCCCAAATGCCCAAAGCACTGAACAAATTCATGGGTAGAGCGGATTTTGTTCGGGTAAATCTCAGCCAGTTTTATCCCTGAACGATTGAACCGAACCAGCTTCCTTAATGCGGGATCATCTGTTGGAAATAGCCAGATTTCTTTATCTCGTTGCTTGATATCCCAGCCTTTCGGAAATGAATTCCAACCAAAATGACTAGTATAGTAGTCTATTAACTGCTGTTTGACTGGCTTGCTAAGCCCTTCAAAAACGACTCGATTATTATCTTTACTGCTTTGGTAATGAGTTGTTATGGCTGTATCTGGTTTTACAAAAGCTGCGACGAAAAAACCTTCACTATCGTATGTATGAGGTAAAACATGTAGATAACCTTCTTCGGTAATCGCTTTATCAGCCCCTAAAAAGAGATTAGATAAATCAGTGAGTTGAGCATCGGAATTCTCGAGCAAATGTGCGGCTACCTGTTGGTTTTCTTCAGGTGACAGCGTGCAAGTGGAATACACTAGACGGCCGCCTGGCTTCAAACAACGATAACCGGTAAGTATTAGCGATTTTTGTAATTCAGATATTTCTAAGACTTTATCCAGTCGCCAGTGTTGCAATGCTTTTGGATCCTTTCTGACAGTTCCCTCACCACCACAAGGTGCATCCAGCAATACATAATCAAACTGACCATCAAGCCGCTCTGCTAACTTGCGCCCGTCGAACTGAGTTAAACAAACGTTAGCCACGCCACAACGGACTAAATTAGCGTATAACGATTTTACCCGGCTGGCGGAAAGTTCATTGGCTAAGATAGTTCCAATACCATTTAATAACGCCGCTATCTGAGTAGTCTTCGATCCCGGCGCCGCTGCCAGATCGAGTACCCTACACTCTTTAATATTTGGTTGAGCGCCTGCAGCACTCAAATGTGGTAACAGGGCGCTCGGTGGAAGCATGGAGCTCGCTTCTTGTATATAAAACAATCCTTGTATATGTTGCGGCAAGTTACCGAGCTGGAATTCGCCAGTCTTTGAATCTTTCAACCATGCAGGGCAATCGTCAACCCAGAAGCCTTGCTGACACCATGGAACAGGCGAAAGCTCAATGCAAAGCTCGCGAGCGATACTTAGAAATTCCGCTATTCGACATTTAAGGGTGTTAACTCGAATGCTTTTTCTTAGCGGCCGGCCACATGCCTCAATGAAGAGTTCTAGCTGATCAGACGGTAAAAAACTGGCTTGAGCGTGTTGAAGAAAGTCAGCTGAAATATTTACCGAACTGGTATGTTGACTTAATTCAGATTCATTTTGATGGTTCACTCTCACTCAACTCCAGGCACTGTTTCTTTTACGACCTCGCAGTCCAAAGATCCATCCAAACAAAATTCCTACTATGACCGTAATACCTCCGGCGAAGTACACTTCTCGGTTAAACCGGTTACTCATGGCAGAATTTGATTGTCTCAGCTGTTCTAATTCGACTTGCATTCCGGCGATATTCGATTGCAATGTCTCATTCATTTTTTCAAGAGGTGCTCTTGCGGCTAATTCCGACTGCAACTCCCTGACTTGCTTGCCATGTTCAACCTTTAAAGCGGAGATTTCGATTCTGGTTTGATCTAGGAGTATATTTGCAGTTGGTAGCAGCAGACTAGAAATAACCCATGATTTTCGCCCTCGACTATCAACGACTTGAGTGTAGCCGTTATTCTCTGTACCAGCGATACTGGTTAATTTAGTTCCCGGAGGATATTTAACAGCAACCGAAAACTCTTTTGAAGGGCCCTTTAAACTCCAAATTATTTTGCTCTTATCATAGATGTAAGCATTATTAGCTAAAGTAGAGAAGCTGGCGACAACACCCAAAACAATTAGAATTGAGATAATTAGTTTCATTTTCAGATCCGCAGGAAATAATTTAAGATTAAGCAAGTTGGAAATTGTATCCACTGTACCGGCTGAAATAAAGGTCAATTATTCAGTTCTGCGAGACTAGTTAGTAATTTCGGCCTTATTTTGGTCAGCTAATCTATTTAATTCAGCTCATTTTAAATGACAATGGTCCCAATGAATGGTTAAATAGCCTCATTATTATTGTGCCTAAAAGGTTAATTGAATGGCTAGTGAATTAGAGCTGAAGTTAGCAGCCAGCCCTGACAAACTGATTGAAATCAAAGAATTAGACTTCCCTGGGATAGCTTCCCAAAGTCCATGGCAGACTCAATATCTGGCTAATGTCTACTTTGATAATAACGATTTTAAGCTACGAGAGCTTGGGATCGGAATGCGAATTCGAACCATCGAAGATAAACTTATTCAATGTGTAAAATCTTCGGGTAATGCTATCGGTGGTCTTCATCAACGCAATGAAGATGAAATAGAATTAACCAGCCATGAGTTGAGTATCGATAGCATTCAAGAACCCTACCTATTAATTCTAGTGGAAGAAGCCCTAGAAGATGGTGGCGAGCTTTCTCCTGTATTTGAAACTAATTTTAACCGAACCAGTTCTATACTGACATTTACCGATGGTACACGTATTGAAGTAGCGCTTGATCTAGGAAAAATCACATCCAACGAAAACACATTGGCAATATGTGAAGTAGAGTTAGAGCTATTAGAAGGAAGTGCTGATTATATATTCGCGATAGGTCGATATTTAATAAAGGAGCTTAACTTAACGCTGGCCAATGCGAGCAAAGCACGTCGTGGTTACAGTTTATGCAGGAACTTCAATCCGCGACAAAAAGTAATGCAGGTGACCGAACTTAGTCAAGGCGTTGAGGCCGAACGTGCATTTGAAAAAATTTGTTTTTCGTCTCTTAATCACTGGCAATACTATGAGTTATTTCTCGATAGCGAAGACGCTCATGGTGCGACCTTAGAAATGTATCGAGCATTAATGAGTCTGCAACATATTTATTTAGTTTTTGGTGGTTTGATCCCAAGAAATGCAACAAAAGATTTACGTCGAAGCTGGGATTGGCTAGCCGAAGCAATGCGCCCTATTGTTGATGCAACTAAACATAAAAGGTATTTACTCCGCTACTTGAAATTTAAAGCTGACTGGGACCTAGTTGAAGAACAGCAACACAAAATTCAGACAGAAGCAATGCAACGGATAGAGGAATTCAAAACACTGCTTCAAACGCAGCGATACAACTTAATGATGCTCAATATGTCGCAATGGCTTTACAGTAAAGAATGGCGTGATTACATACCAGAAGATGAACGCGAAAACCTAAGCATGCCTATTATCGATTTTGCCAAGAGACAACTTGAACATATGTTAAAAGATCTAAAGCGAGATCTTGGACCTAAGCTAGAAATGCCACCGGAACTTTATTTTAAACAAGTATCGCATCTTAGACGAGCGCTCGATACAGGGCTATTTTTCGGCAGCCTTTTCGATTCACAAAAACGCTTAAGCTACCGCCAACCTTGGATCGATGTCATTAATGGCATTCGTGAACTACAAATGCTGCAATATATTTCAGAACTCCAAACTGAAAATCATTCGGCCGAAGAAATTGAAGAATGGCTGAATAAACACAATACACCTATTCTCGACGCTTTGTTCGAAACACGAAAATCCGCATTTAAATCGAATCCTTACTGGGCTTAAGTTAGGATAGACTCTGATATGCTATCAACTCATCGCGTTTTTTTTGCTATCGAGTTATCGCCGGAGACAAAAACGTCTCTACTTAGCTATCAAGATCGAATCGATATTTTTTCTGCAGCAAAGATAGATGCGGCAAATTTTCATATCACTCTGTCATTTTTGGGTTCGGTCAGCTCGAGAAAAGTAGAGCTCATTCTTGATCAATTTGAACCCTTTTCGTTTAACGACTTCGACTGCAAAATTGGCAATCCTATTTATTTCAATAATGCCAAGACCCTTGCATTGGAAGTGGAAAGTGGTATTTCACAATTAAAACAACTTAAGATTTCTATTGAACAACAATTAAAAGATTTGGCTCATTTTGACTTAGGAAAACACACATTCAAGCCGCATATCAGCTTATTTAGACAAGTTGAGCAGCCGATTGATGCCATTCCTAGCTACAAACAGACATTTAGGATTGAAAGTTTTTGCTTAATGGAATCGACACCCACCAAAAGGCATGTAAAGTATGATGTCATTAAAGAATGGCGATTGTACAAAAAGAAAAGTATCAAGGAGCAGCTTATTGGTACTGACTAAGCGAGACCTTTTCAGAATAAAATTGTCTACTCACTTACGCTGTAATCAACTCTCAATTACCGCTTCATTATTTGATGAAACTGTATCTACTTTGCACAAAATCAGAATCAAATGATTTATGGTGCTCTAACTTCAGCTTGAGATCTTCTCTAAGCATTCCAAACAAAGAAATTCCCTTGCCCAGTAAAATAGGCACCGTGGTAATCGTAATTTCGTTGAGCAGGTTTTGCTGTAAGAAGGATTGTATCGTCACTCCACCATCTACATACAAATGTCGCACGCCTTGATTTTGTAGCTCAACCGTCAGTAATTCTGCTTTGCCAGAATATAGTTCGGCCAAGTCCGCAAATTGGTCGGGGATTCGATCCCATGCTCGGCTAAGAACAATCACCCGTTTGTTGTGGTAGGGCCAAGTTGGAAACGAGACGACTTTCTCGAATGAGTTTCTTCCCATAACGATACAGTCAACGCTACCAATAAAAGCCTGATAACCATAATCCTCAGCGTCTAACTTATCGCTGTTAGTTTCTAGAAAATCTAATTTTCCATTGTAACGAGCGATATAACCATCCAAACTCATTGCGATAAATGCTGATAACTTAATGTCCATGAAATAACTTCTCCTGCTCTTGGCTTGCCGGCCCAGAATACACTTTACTCGAATCCCAGTGGGTTACAAAATAACTGATTAACTCTTCCGGTTCAGCGAAACTCATTTCAGATTCAACTGATTGACCTAAATGCAACAAAGCTTTGATTAACAACTCTGTTGTATGCTGAATATCGATCCCCTTAGATTCAAATCGTTTGCTGAATTTGAACCCGCTAGAATCCTTCAACAGTGGTAAATGGTAATAATCCGGTTGCACTTTTTTAAAACAGTGATAAAGATAATTTTGCCTAGGTGTTGAATCTAAAATATCACTTCCTCGGACAACCTGGTTAACCCCCTGTTCAATATCGTCGGCCACAACTGCGAGTTGGTAGGCAAATAACTCATCTCGCCTTTTAACAATGAAATCTTGTCGATCTGTATTTCGACCGAAGTAGCATGAGCCGATCAACCGGTCTTCAAACCTTTCGAATCCTGGTGGAAAAATGAGTCGCGTTGCTGTTTTTTCTTCTAAATCTGAATACTGTTGTGTCTCTGTCTTTTGCTTGCGGCAATACCCATCGTAGATTCCGCCATTTCGTGACTCAACCATTTTTCTACTACAACTACACCTATAGACGAGTCGTTCTTGTTTTAATTCCTCTAATCTTTGCAAATAATAAGATTCCCGCTCACTTTGATAAACCACCTCACCATCCCAGCATAGCGCAAAAGACTCCAACGTATTCAAAATCAATTTTGATGAACCTGGGACTTCTCTAGGTGGGTCGAGATCTTCAATGCGAACCAACCATCGACCGCCGGCTTGTTTTGCGATTAGGTAACTTCCTAGTGCGGCAACCAGTGACCCAAGGTGAAGTGCTCCGGTTGGACTCGGTGCAAATCTCCCACACACACGGTTGGAGGTAGATAAGAGTTTATTCTGAAGTTGAGGCATAGAGCTATCTTACCTCAGTCGTCTATATGGAGTAAAAACAAAACAAGCGCCATAGGCGCTTGTTTTTGATAGGTACTGATTGTAATTCTTTACTTAACGATTGACGTGTTTTTCTTTAATTTCATCAAGAGTCTTACAGTCAATGCAAAGGGTTGCCGTAGGTCGAGCTTCTAATCGACGAATACCGATATCGATGCCACAAGACTCACAAAACCCGTATTCTTCATCAGAAATAGATTGAAGTGACTGACCTATTTTCTTAAGCAGTTTTCGCTCGCGATCTCGAGTTCTAAGTTCAATACTGAACTCTTCCTCTTGACTTGCTCGATCAACTGGGTCGGGAAAATTGGAAGCTTCATCCTTCATATGGGTCACAGTACGATCGACTTCTTCCATAAGTTGGGTCTTCCACGCATCAAGAATAGCCCGAAAATGCTTTTCTTGATTTTCGTTCATATATTCTTCATTTTTCTTCGGCTCATAAGGTTCAATCCCTAGAGCGCCAAGAGTGGTAGCCGTTGTTGACGATGCTGCTGTTGTTTTCTTTTTACTTGGCATTTGGTTCTCCGCCAGGTTAACTATCTGATATTAAAACGTTTTCTAAATTCTAATTCCAAGAAAAAATCGCTTTTATTCGAAAATCGAACTGCGACTTTTTATCAAGGCGCGGATTTATAGCACATACAAACTGATAGAACAACACAATTTTTATTTATTACTCTTTGTTATAGTTTGTTTTTTGGGTCACTAAAGTGGTTGAAAACCAAAAACGGATAGCTTTGGCAAAATCTTTTTAATGATCAAGTCTCGCTCTAATTCCTGATAACGAATCATTGGATTCTGGCCCCAAATTGGTTTGGGCCAGCAGCTGTCAGTCTTAAATCTGACAACATGATGCAGGTGTAATTGTGGTACAAGGTTACCAATTGCCGCAACATTAAGTTTATCCCCTTTAAGAACATCCATCATTACTGTAGACAATATTCGTGATTCAAGCCAAAAAAGTTGTTGATCACTCTCAGTCAACTCGTATATTTCGGTCTTATTATCGCGCTGCGGTACTAATGTGAACCAAGGATATTGGGCATCGTTCATCAGCAACAACAGACTAAGTTGAAAACTTCCGACAATATAGCTGTCACTTTTGAGCGTAGAATCTAATTGAAATGTCATCTTTTTCCTTTAACTAGCTTTGTATCGTATAAAACCAATCACTTTGTCCAGTTTATTGCAAAAAAGATAATTTGGCACTAGTTCACTTTACTAATTTTAGTAACTTGCTAGAGTTAGTATGTACTGGTACTTCAGTATCATATTAAAGACTAAAGTCATTTGATTTCAAGGTTATCTTCTATGAATAAATATCGAACTACTTTATTGACTATTTTCATACTTGGGTCTTTTTTGAGCTCTACTTGTTCCGCACATAGCGGTGCCCATCCTATCCGATTTGTTAGCAGTCAAGGTACAGATGACGGAGTTTGTAATAATCCAAGTTTTCCCTGTAAGTCCATAGCTTATGCTGTCAATCAATCGTCAAAAGGTGACAAAATTCACGTCGCTGAAGGGAGCTACCCCGCAAAAGGTCTCGATATCTTTTTTCTTTTGAGTGATATGGTTGAATTAAAAGGTGGGTATTCGAAAAACTTCAAAAAGAACAGTAAAACAAAATACCTTTCTACCATTACTGGAATTCCAGCAAAGTACCGTGAGCGACTCGACCAAAGAGGCTTCAAATTAAATCAGGATACTAAAGATAGCGACATACAGTTAAGTATTGAAGACAAAAAAATGTTAGATACTTATCAAAAAATCACCAATAAAGTCGAAGGCCCTGCTGCCTGCGAAAATGGGATGGCGGCAACTTATGAATGCCATAACATCGACTTGCAATCTCACATGCCATTGAACGAGTTTAGTTCCTCACCAACCAGTGCAAATGATATTTGGGGTTTTGTCGACCTAAACAATCAACGAGAGTATGCAATTATGGGGCTTAGAAATGCTACCGTAGTTGTTGATATTACCGACCCAACTCAGCCAATTGAAATAGGTTCGATTTCGGGTATTAGCTCTACTTGGCGAGATATTAAGGTTTATCAATATCTCGACCAATCCACGTCAGAGTATATGGCCTATGCCTATGTGACGACGGAAGCAAACTCTCAAGGAATGCAAATTCTCGATTTAACAGACCTTCCTAATGAAGTGACGTTAGCCGCGACCATTTCAGAATTTTCTTCTGCGCATAACGTTTATCTAAGTAATGTTAACTATGCAGACGGCACAGCATTAGAAGCAATGACACCTTATATTTACGTAGAAGGATCTAATAAAGGAGGCGGTGCATTTAGAGTATTTGATCTAGTCAATCCAATTAGTCCAGCATTGGTAACAGCTGCACCAACCGGCGCTGGATACGTTCACGATGCGACGAGTCTTGTTATCACGGATTCACGAACAGCTAGTTGTCGTAACGGTAGTAACCCCTGCGAACTATTTATAGACTTTAACGAACGCACCGTTGATATTTGGGATATGACTGATATCAATGTTCCTACTTTGTTAAGTAGCACAGGCTACGCCGGCGCAAGCTATACCCACTCGGGTTGGTGGTCCGAAGATAAAATGACTATTTTTATCCAAGACGAATTAGACGAACAAAATCAAGGTATCAATACGACCCTGAGAGCACTCGATATTAGCGATCTCAGTAATCCTTCCATCGCAGGTATTTATACTGGGCAAACGGCAGCAATTGATCACAATGGTTTTACCTTAGGTAATTATTACTACATGTCAAATTATCGCCGAGGATTAAGCGTAATCGACGTGTCAGATCCGACCGACATGAAAGATGTGGCTTTATTTGATACTTTTTCTGTACCCGCAGATAACTCAGCGAACTTCAATGGTGCTTGGGGTACTTACCCCTATTTCCCCAGTGGAAATATCATTGTTAGTGATATCGAGTATGGTTTATTTGTACTAAAACTGAATGAAAATGATGGGGCATTTCCAGACAACTCGGGTGGTGGAGTTGCTCAAGGCGATGATGATTCGAGTTCGAGTGGCGGTGGTGGAAGTATTCCAGCAGTATTTCTTATACCATTATTTTATTTGTTATTCACTCGGCAAAAAATAATCCACTAAGACTCCAATCCAGAAGTATTTCTGAAAAGTTCATCAATCGCATATTTCATATTCATCAGGAATATGCGATTGATAGAACGGTACTAGGCTTTTATTTCTGCAAGAACTAAATTGACTGAGAAAACCGCTCTGCTGATAACCAAATACCACTCCACTCGGTTTCGCGAGTTCGATTGTTGTTGCACTCAATTGTTTAAATAAATCAGTCCAAACTTTAAGAGCGCCACTTGCTCCTGTCAGTCCTGTAGGCTTATTATCATCTCGACCGATCCATACGACCGCTAACTTATTATCGTCAAACCCTGCATACCAACTGTCTCTAAGATCATTGGTTGTTCCTGTTTTTCCTGCTAGATTTACTTTTGGAAATTGCCAAGAAAGCGATTTTGCTGTTCCGCGCTTAGTCACTTCAGTCAACAGATAACGAAGCAAAAAAGCCGCCTCTTCATCGATCACTTGTTCACTTTTTCTCGGGTATCGATTTATTAAATTTCCGTATTGGTCCTGCACCGCAATTAAAGCTTGCGGTTTAACTGCGATTCCCTGGTTTGCTATCACTTGATACAGCTCGATGACTTCGAGTGGTGACATTTCTTTACTTCCAAGCGCGATTGATGGGTATGCAGGCAGTTTCCTTGAAAAACCAGAAGATAAGATAGTGTTCGTGACCTCTTTTATGCCAACTTTCATCGCTAAACGAGCAGTCGCAATGTTGTAAGAATTTATCAGTCCTTCAGCAAGCTCAATATTGAAGTCTTGATCACCGTGCTCTTGTCGATCATAATTTTTCGGAGTCCAAATACTTCCGTCAGAACCAGTTAACGAGAAACTTTGGTCATTGACCTTGCTAACTAGGCTGAAATCATCAGGTCGTTGTAACGCCGCTAAATAAACGAAAGGTTTGATCACTGATCCTGTTTGTCGATATGCGTCAACCGCTCGATTAAAACCGACATAATTAGGATTTCGGTCACCGACGACTGACAAAATTTCACCACTTGAAATGTCTGTTAAAACGATTGCGCCTTGAAGATCCTTTTTCTTAACATTTTTCTCTAAACTGTTTAACCTTTTTGTAAGAGATTCTTCAGCACTTCTCTGGGCAAGCGGGTCCAGTGTTGTAAACAACTTTAATCCATCAGCTGACAGTGCGGAACTGGAAAAATCATTCGCTAATTCTCTGCGAACGACTCCCATGAAAGCAGGCACTCGACTCGTTCGACTGGGAGGCTTACTGACTACCATTAAGGTACGAGATACCGAATCTTGATAATCTGATTGGCTGATTAGCTGATGTTCTAACATTTGTTGAAGCACTAAATCTCTTCGCTCTTTCGCTCTCTCCGGATTATTTCTGGGATTGTAATAAGAAGGCCCCTTGACCATACCAACCAACAAGGCAACTTGCGGTAAATTAAGTTCAGATATCTGACGGTCAAAATAAAATTCACTTGCGCGAGCGAAACCGTGAATCGCTGCATTTCGACTTTGTCCTAGATAAACTTCGTTAACGTAACTTTGTAAAATAATTTCTTTGCTATAATGAATTTCTGTGAGTAATGCCATCAATGCTTCTTGACTTTTGCGCCATAGACTTCTTTCATTGGACAAAAAATGATTTTTCATTAGTTGCTGAGTCAGCGTACTGCCTCCTTGCGTTATTTCACCTGCACTAATATTGCTCCACAAAGCGCGAGCGATTCCTTTCAGAGATATCCCCCAATGCTCATGGAAACTTCTATCTTCTGAAATGAGTAATGCACTTATGAAGCTATCTGGAAGTGAAGACAATTTAACCAATTGCCGATCTTGGTTGTTCGAATTAGGGTCGACTTGAATGTTTCCAAGAGAAAGCGGGTCCAACCTTAAGTAGTTGATCGACTCTCGGGTAGAAAAATCAATTAGTGAAACAATTCGACTGTTCTCAATCGTAAGCTGGATTAGTTGTTCTTTTTGAGCAACGTCCCAAAATTTGAACGGTCGGGTATGAATGATTAGTGTATTATTATATTGCTCATATTCACCACTTGAAGTCGCTTTAATCTTCTGTCGATATCCGAGCATCTCGAGTTCATCTGTTAAATTGGAAAGTAGCAACCGCTGGCCGAGAGAGAAGTTTAAGGGTCGAGCATACACTTTTGCGGGTATAGACCAGGCCTGTTGTTTAAATTCATCACGCACTTTAGAATCGAGATAAATAACTAGAAAAAAAATAAATACGAATAGGATCAAAGAGACTTTAACAACGAAGGTTTTGGTTCTTTGCCAGAGAGAAATACTTGCCATAATGTCGAAATAAACTTTATCTTAAAGGTGGATTTTAAAGACAACGATATTGTTATCCTAATATTTTAGCTACGCTGGTTTCAGCACTTTATTATATTGTGTTAAGAAAAGAGAACTAACCATTATCATAAACCGTATTTCTTTCTAATTAGCTGCTGGTAATATTGTACAACAATACTTTCTTTTTCAATGCTGACTAGCACTAGATTGGGTGCAATTATTTCGCCTTGAGCATAAAAAGCACCGTTTAATACCACAAAGCTCTTTTTACTATTGCTAGAGACAGCGTAAGAGCTAATTTCTAATTCTGGCATTTGCTGTTTCTCTGCGACTGAGAGCGACTCAAACTCGGTGATAGCAGCACCCATATCACTGCCAATAGAGTCCATAGATTTTACCTGTGGTGTACTAACTGTTTGAACACTTTGCTCCCGATTATTGACCGTCACCTTTGCTGGTGTATATTTTCTTTTTAGTGTTTTTTCGGGCTGGTTAGTTGCTGCTACCGAACCAATCGTGTTTGCCTCTAGCTTCTCTACTTTCATGTTTGATTCTGGTTTGATGTCTGTGTCGTTCACAGGCTCCGCTGGTACTTGCTGTTCTCCAGAATTTATATCCGTAAGAGCTCTCACATTCATCGTTTGATTTTGTAGATTCAAAATCAAAACTGACTGGTCTGATAGTTGGGTGACTACTTGATAAAAAAAGAAAACGATCACTATTAATACTGTAACAAGGAAAAATGAAACCATCTTCCAAAACTTTACTTTTTTGAGTTGCCATTCATCACTTAGAATCTCATCGTCAAAATGATTGTCGGCAAGGTTTGGCACGCCCTGCTCGCCAGCTTTTGATGATTGATTTAGTGACTCCAATAATATGGACATTTTGTTACTCTTTTTAAAAAAATTTAGTTATTAAATATGACTTCGTGAAAAAATTACTCTTGAAGCATCGGTATTCCATCAAGTGTTTCTCGGTTAATCATTAAGATGGTGTGCATTCCTGCGATACCGTCAGCTGTGATACTCCGTTGCCGCTGGAATTCACTTACTGCCAGTTTAAGCGACTGATCAAACACACTTGAAGTTGATAATTGGTCGGCGCCAAGTATTCGCATTTGGTCACTGAGCCAATTGACAGAGTCTCCACGATCACCAAGCTTTAGTTCTCCCTGGTATCCTTGGGGTGCTTGCCAAACCAACTTGAACTCGCCGGTCCAGATTGTTGAAAGCTCATCGAGTCCAACGCTTACTTCACGCTCTCCGAATTTTAATTTAGCCTCTAGTCCAGATAGAGATTGCACGGTTCCCCAAAACTCTCCTTGTAAGCCAGCTGAGAACTTTAAAACTGCCGGTCGGTTTAACTGCCGTAATTGCTGCCAGTTTCCAATAGAAGTTTCACATAATAATCCAAAACCTTTGGCAAACGGACAACTAGGTCCATCTGAAAGCGGAGAATAATCAATTTGCCACAAACTTAAAAGTTGCTGCATCGACCAATAACCATTGTTGTCCCACCGCTCATTACCTAATAAATGATCAACCAAAGTTGCTTGGCTTCTTCGAGTGACGGGGGATGACTCAATTTCATCTGATTCAAGAACTAACAAATTTGGGCTATCTACAGCTTGTTTAGACAAAATTTGACTCGATTGATTGACCTGTTGACTGGACTGCGGTTTTGTTTCATTGATTTGAGGCTGCTTGGATTGTTGCCCCAACCAAAAAGCGGCCACAAATACAGCGACAACAACCGATGCAAGTAATGCGAATTTTGGATATCCAATGTGAGGTTTATTGACCAATGTATCTGAATGCTTTTGCCCCTCCATCACATCGGTAATTGCTTCCTGCATAATTTTGTGATCCACTTGAATCTTATTTCTACTACTCGCCGCCACCAAAGCGCGATCACAAATAGTATTAATTAATCGTGGAATTCCAGCAGTTTTATTGTGTAACTGTTCTATTGACTTACGACTAAACAATGACTTTTTACCGCCAGCGATGCGTACCCGATGGAGTACGTAAGCCATAGTCTCTTTTAAATTTAAAGGACGGAGGTGATAGCGAGCAGTAATTCTTTGAGCCAATTGACGAAGTTCACGCTTTGCCAGTTTTTCTTGAAGTTCAGGTTGCCCTACCAAGATAATTTGCAGCAATTTCTTTTGATTGGTTTCTAGGTTGGTCAATAACCTAATTTGTTCAAGCACTTCGGAATCAATATTTTGAGCTTCATCGATCATTACTACAACGCTAAGATCTTTGTTGTAGCATTCAAGGAGATATTCGCTCAATTTGTCTGTTAGTAATTTTAGACTATTACTATTTTCAGGATAATCGATTTTCAATTCATCACAAATTGTCGCTAGAAGTTCGAGACTATTAAGCTTGGGATTTAATACGAATGCTAAACGAGTTTTATCCGGCAGTTGCTGTAATAAGCAACGACAAACTGTGGTCTTGCCCGTACCAACTTCGCCCGTGAGTAATACAAACCCCCCTCCATCCTCAACCCCATAGGTCAAGTGAGCAAGGGCTTCGCGATAACGATTACTCATAAATAGAAATCGCGGGTCAGGCGAAATCGAAAAAGGTCGTTCATTCAGTAAAAAGTGGGATAAATACATATGCGGCTAGTCGATAGTTTGTTATTTAAGTTGTTTCTTCCATTTATTTGGATAAGCAAGCTTTTAAGGGTATATTGGTGCCCTATTTGAAGCCCCATCATAAGGAAAACATAATGAGTGAGAATACCAGTCCAAGTCAAGAAGAAACCAACCAACCCGTTGCGGAAGCAACACTGAGTCAAGACGATAAAAATATGGGGATGTTTTGCCATTTGGCAGCTTTTGCAGGGTTAGTCATTCCCTTCGGTATGATTATTGGTCCATTGGTTATTTGGCTCATGAAGAAAGATCAATCAGAGTACATCGATTATCACGGTAAGGAATCTGTGAATTTTCAAATCACTATGGCGATTGCTTTTATGATTTCATTTGTATTGATGTTTGTGGTTATTGGTGTGTTCTTAATGTTCGGGTTAGCGATATTTGAGTTAATTGTTATCATAATGGCGGCAATTAAAGCGAATGAAGGCGAGCGTTATCAATACCCCTTTAACTTTCGTTTTATAAAATAACGACTTCTTACCTGTTGTATTAGAAAATGCAAGTTTACTTGGTCGGAGGCGCTGTAAGGGATAAATTGCTCGACTATCCAGTATTGGACAATGATTGGGTTGTTGTTGGAGCAACCCCTTCTGATTTACTTGATAAGGGCTTTAAGCAAGTTGGAAAAGATTTTCCAGTCTTTCTTCATCCTGACACCGGTGACGAATACGCGCTGGCTCGGACCGAAAGAAAATCAGGAGCAGGTTATTACGGCTTTGAAATATTT
>JAHRVB010000256.1 GCA_019090895.1 Kangiellaceae bacterium | reverse complement strand
TTATGGAAAATAAAATATATTTTGTGCGCGATCAAAGTGAACAAAACCAGTCCGGGAAAAAGAAGCTCGGGTACCTTAATAAACTGTTAAATTTCACTATGAACCCAAAGCCGTACTTTTAAATCTAGAAAAAGGATAAAAAATGACTCCTAAATTACCTTTAAATCTTATTAAAGATACAGACAACCCCAGATGCAATAATGCTCTTAGAAGGTTAGAGCTTTACGATTTCAGCTTGATTAGAAATAGTTGTATTGAAAAATATGGCTGGTCACAAAATGAGGCTAAAGATGTAGAGTTAGAAACAAAGCAGTTTCTGGCACTTCCATTTTTAGACCCTCACTTTTACCACATACCAGAAGAAAAAGTTGATGACTTTTGGCATAGGATGATCCTTCATACTCAATGGTACTCGCATTTTTGTGAGGAAACCTATGGCTTTTTCTTGCATCATACTCCAGAACCAAAAGGTGCTAAGGCAGACATGGTCAACAGAGACCGCTCCATACAATTAGCTAAATTATGGTTTGGCAAAGACTGGTCTAATCTAGTGAGAACATGCACTCAGTGTAGAGGACCTTCCGTGCCAACAGCGTTAGCGGCCAATGACAAGTATTTATTGCCATAAATTTAACAAGTCAAAGCACTCGGACGCAGCAAAGCTGCGCCGGTGTTTGAAGCGTTAGCCTCTTTAAGGAATCAGAATGTATTACCACGTAATCGTCAAGCCGAAGTCAGATAAGTTTTATGGTGAATACAAAACTGATCTCACTAAAGAACAGCTAATTTCAAGATTCATCGAGCCATATGAGCAGGGGATGCCAATAGTAATAAATGGCAAAACTGTTCAGCCTGACGATCTTGAGAGAATAAAGATCTCCGAGAGTGAACGAACGATAGAATCTTTTATTCCCCAAATTAGAGCGGAGCACCAGAATTCTTCGGTAGCGATAATTGGTGGTCCATCTTATACACATCAAGCGATTGGGCGAGCCAAGGACGTCACCGATGATTTTATTGAGGGCGCAGTTGGCTACAAGAAAGCACTCGAAAAAAGCCAGTCTACTGACCAGCAAATGGTTGGCTCTCAGTCAAAGCGAGTGTTCATTGTTCATGGGCATGATGAAAGCGCGCAAAACAAGGCAGCTAGATTTGTAGAAAAGCTAGGATTTGAGGCAATTATCCTCCATGAAAAAGCTAGTTCTGGAAGAACTATAGTTGAAAAGATTGAGCATTATTCAGACGTAGGATTCGCAATTGTTTTGTACACGCCAGATGATGTTGGCAATGTAAAATCAGAAGCTGAAAACTTAAACGTCCGTGCCCGGCAAAATGTGGTTTTTGAGCATGGTTACCTTATAGGTAGGCTAGGGAGAGAAAATGTTTCAGCGTTGGTAGATGGCAAGTTAGAGCTACCAAACGACATTAGTGGCGTAGTGTATATAAATCTTGATGAAGGCTCTGCTTGGCAGTTGCAGCTGGCTAAGGAAATGAAACAGTCTGGCTACGACATCGATATGAACAAGCTAATTTAAGGCTAACAAAGCGTTGCACCGGACAAGCCGGTGAACGCGGCGTTAGCCCCCACTCGGCACGATTAACATAAACGAAATAATTGAGGTCACATGCAGGCAGAACTGGTAACCGTAAATGAGTTCAACGGAGCAATTAGTTATACAATCACGCTTAAGCGCGACATGAACATAATTGCTGGAGAAAATGGAACAGGGAAAACACGACTTTTACATGCAATCAAATCTGGAAATGCTGTCACAGCCTTCGATTCGAAATCATTTAATAACCAACGTGTTTTTGCTATCAATCCTAAGCGAAACTCAGAAAGGCATGAGTTGAATCAAATAGTTCAACAGATGAGAAAGAACAATAAGTCATATTCAAAATTCTCTCAAGAAGCGGTTGACAAGCATTTTAACTCAGGTGGTTTTGACAACTACTCGTCTTTTGGCGAGCTATTCATGTATTACTTCGACAAACTAGATAGAGATGGTGGGGAACGGAAAACCTCAATGCAATCTGTCGTCAGCGAATTCAATTCGGTAATTGGTTCAGTTTTTAAGGAATACGAAATTTCAGCGAACTGGGATTCCGCTCAAGGGCTTCCTATACCAATTATAAAAAAGCGTGGTATGGAAGTTCCGATTACGGGCTTGTCATGCGGTGAAGCAGAATTATTTAGTCTAGCTCTTAATCTATATACTTTAAGAGATCAGTTTGATGTTTTCTTAATTGATGAGCCTGAGACCCATCTAAATTGGCACCTAGAAAATCTCCTTTTTAAATACTTAGTTGATTTTACGAAAGATTACGACAAACAATTGGTAGTGGCTACTCATAGCCGTGTTGTCGTCGACCCTGACTTCTCAGAAAGCGCCCAGTTTCTATTTTGGGATGATAATTCCGTATCCGTCAGTCCTCAACTGCCTAAAAATCAACGCGAAAAACTAGTAGAGGATGCATATCAAACTTTAAAGGTTGGCGGTTTCTCTAACTACACTATTTTCTGTGAAGACGAAAGTCACCGAAATTATTTGGATTCACTATGCGAGTCTTTAGAAATAGAGGACTTGTATACGTCTAGGTGCGGAGATTCTGCAAACGTGAAGAGTTTGTATCGTCGCAATCTGGCTGATGGAGGCTGGGAAAATAGTTTGTTTTTGGTTGATGGTGATGGCCAGGGGCAATGGAAAGATGCAGGTGACGGATTTATTAAGATAGAGAGATACTGCATTGAAAATTACGCATTCAACTTAAGCACGGCTGTAGTAGCGTATGGTCATGAGCATAAAGTTCTACAAAGTAAGCTTGTAGAACTTTTGCAAGGGAAAAAGTCTAAATTATTTAACAAGTCAAAAAGTTTAGAGTTCCTAGTTGACCTTCTTGAGCCTAATCATATCACTCAGGAACGATTAGACCAGCTTGATGGCTCACAAATTTTTCCTGAGTTTATTTCTTGGCTTGGATTTGGTAAGCACCGTAAATATTGGGATATGATATTTTCCAAATGCAAAGATCCTGAAATTGATGTGGCATACGAGGACTTTGTAGATAAGTCTTTATTGAGCGTGCTGCAGGATTGGGCTAACAAGTCAAAGCAGGCGGACGGTGCAAGCACCGCCGCTGTTTGAGGCGTTACATGTCTTGAGTAAGTATGAGCAATGAAAAATATTCTAATAGCAATACTAATGGTCGCAGTTTTCCAATGTTTGTCATTATCA
>JAHRVB010000255.1 GCA_019090895.1 Kangiellaceae bacterium | reverse complement strand
TCAGCACCTGCATTTTCAATCAACCGTTTGCTGCTTCGCGTTCCAGGTATTGGCGCAATGTGCGGGCTTTGATGCAGTAACCAAGACAAAGCAAGTTGAGCTGGAGAACAATTTTTGAGTTCTGCTATTTGATTAATTTTTTCAACTAGTGCTAAGTTGTGATGAAAATTCTCCTCTGAGAAACGAGGATTATCTAGTCGCCAATCGCCGGCTTCGAGATCATCACGACTCTTAATCGCACCCGTTAAAAAACCACGACCAAGAGGACTGTAGGGAACCAAGCCAATACCTAATTTCTTACAAGCAGGTAGAATTTCTGCTTCCAGGTGCCGACTCCACAAAGAGTACTCACTTTGTAATGCCGAAATAGGGTGTACCGCCGAAGCTCTCGTAAGAGTGTTAACGCCAGCTTCTGACAAACCAAGATAGCGAACCTTACCTTCTTTGACTAAATCGCCCATGGCACCCACTGTATCTTCGACTGGCACATTAGGATCCATACGATGCTGGTAGTAAAGATCGATATGGTCAACTCCTAAGCGTTTTAAACTCGCTTCGCAAGCTTGTTTTACATATTCAGGACTACCATTAAATCCTAAGAACTCACCTTGTTCATTTCGTTCAATTCCGAACTTGGTCGCTAGCACTACTTGATTTCTAGCCGATGAGTTCTGACTAAAATAGCGACCCAATAATTCTTCGTTCGTTCTTGGACCATAAATATCTGACGTATCCCAGAATCGAACGCCGCTATCAAGCGCTTGATTCAAGGTATTGAATGACCCGGACTCATTAAAGCTACCGTAGAATTCCGACATACCCATGCAACCCAGGCCGATACTTGATACTTCTAATCCTTGATTTCCTAATTGACGTGTTTTCATTTTGACTCCTGTTTACTATAAGTAATAACTCAAAGCTCGGTTGTGCTTTGATAGAAACCATCTTAGCGACAAAAAGGATGAGTACAGTAGATTGAAGCTCCGACAAACTTGCCTATTCCTACAAATAGTTCAGACCGCTCTCATATATTGTCGCTCTTCATGCGATAATAATGACTCGAATTCTATTATTGAACATTCGGTTGGGATCTCGTTATGAATGACAGCTCAATTAATCAAAACAAAGTGAGCTCTTTGCCAAACTCGCAAAGTTTAGCGACTCAATTTCTACAATTGTTACCCAAATCTGAAATTGTCAGCTTAGATGCTCCTAATATCACACTCATACGAAGTGATGGCGTCACTAGAGAGCGCATTCCAGTTATTTATGATCCTTGTATCTATTTTGTCATTCAAGGTAGCAAATCGGCATTGTTAGCGGGCGAAGATTTTATCTATGACGCGATGAATTATTTGGTGCTTTCGGTTCCACTTCCTCTCGAGTGTATGATTCTAGAAGCAACTGAAGATAAACCTTATCTCGCAATAAAAATTAATATCGATACCCAATTACTAACTGAATTAGTACAAGAAACTAATGGAAAGCCCGACAAAGAAGTGAAGGCCCATCCGGGAATTTTTGTTTCTCAAGTGGGAGAGGAAATTAATTCTAGTCTTTCAAGGTTATTGGGATATATCGGTAATAAGGAACAAGCAAATGTACTTGGGAAATTGGCGATTAAGGAGTTACTCTTTCACGTTCTACAAGGTCCACAGGGTGCGCAACTTCGATCTTTCGCTTATCGTGACCGACAAAATTTTCAGATCGCACGAGCCATTGGTTACATTCAAGAAAATTTTTCCAAGAACATTGAAGTCGCCGAACTGGCTGCCAAAGCCAATATGAGCCAATCTTCCTTTCATTCCTATTTTAAGTCGATAACCAGTTCTTCACCTATTCAATATATTAAGGCGATACGATTACATGCTGCTCGTCGCAATATGATTCATGATCGTTATTCGGCCAGCGATGCCGCTTTTAATGTGGGTTATTCAAGCCCATCTCAGTTTAGTCGGGAATACCGACGGTTTTTTGGTGCCCCGCCGTCAGTGGACGTGAAACAAGAATTGGTACAGTAAAAAGGCGAGAGTAGATTATTAAGTTACTTGAAAGCACATTTAAAACCACCAAGGTCAATCTGGCCAAGCACCTGGATTAGGATTCCAATTTCCATGACCATAGATTGCTTCAACCATATCACCAAGTCCTCCATTAAATACTTGACTGGCAGCTTTACCACCCGCATCTTGTATGCTGGCGTGGGTAACAAATGCTCTAAAAGAATCGAAATCTTGAGAAAGGGATTTCACTAGCAACTGCGCTAAGTGATAACTCAAATCAGAGGCGTCACCTGGTTGACTGAATGAATCACCCGACCAGAAATCTTGAATGGTTTGCTCGTTCCAAAATTGCTGATGTTTTAAATGTTTATTCTTATTGAGAGTATAAGAAGAAAAACCAGTGACCACTGATTCGACGTTCACAGCTAAGCCCTCATCGAGCCAAACGGGCAATGATAAATGGCTGAGCAACGCATGAGTTAATTCATGAGTTGCCACTGACTCGAATTGATTAATTTCAGAGTCTGGCAAAGCAAAGTGGCCAAATCCTTGCTTGATAAAAATCCCGCCACTCATAGCAAACTCACCATCTTTAGGATAATAGTGAGAGATGTATTGATAATACTTTTCTGAATCATCGAACAACAAGACAACTAACTTGTGATCTTCATTCGACATTGCAATGTCAGGTAGAATAGACAATATTTGACGGTGTGCTTTCTCTAGGAATTTGATCAATAGTGAAAGCTGAGAATTGGAATCAGAAGCGACTATTAAAAAGTGTTCCGACTCGTACACTGCATGTTGAGCACTAATTTCGGTCGACAGCCTAAGTGCCCAATTCTTCAATAGTTCATTACTAAAATTGGATTGTTCTATTTTTTTGGCAGTTTCAGGTGATAGTTGAACTAACTTATCGACAACTGAATTCCAATCGATTCGAGAAAATCCGTCGACGAGATTGAGAGAGTTCTCGATCCACGAGGATTGATAGACAAGTAAGGATTCAGTGGATTCGTCTGATCCTCGCTCGTTAGCGCTTCTGTTATTAGAGCCGTTAGACACGAATTCATCGAATTTTGACGTGTTAACCACCTTATAAGGTAACGTCTTCTCCTTTCTCTTAAAGAAACCAAACATTAACAATCTCCTTGATAGATAGCGCCGCGATACCTAACTCTGCTCCAACGATACTCCGTCAAATCATACTTAAGCCACTAATATACCACTAGAAATGAGCTCAAAGAAACTGAGCGACTTAATTACGCTAAAAATGCTGTATCTTATAAACCCAGAACAAGTTTCTGATAGAATCGTTAATAATAAGCCAGCAAAAGACAACTAGCTCATATGAATATATTTTCTACTATCGATTGGATCGCTTTCTTCTGGTTTCTTGCGTGCTGGGGTGGATATACTTTTTTTGCCAATTCAAAATCTGTAAAAGGAAAAAATCTATCTCACAGCTTAACAGACCTCAGAAGTCTATGGATGCAAGCTATGCTGACACGAGAAGTCAAAATTGCAGATATGACTTCCTTAGTAGCGCTACAAAGAACAGTTACTTTCTTCGCATCGACCACCATTTTTATTCTGGCTGGTTTATTAGCTGTATTAGGCGCATCCGATAAAGCTTTACGACTCGCGCAGGCCATTCCATTTGTTGCAGAACACAGTCAGTCTTTGTGGGAGATAAAAATTCTCTTTATGATTTTTATCTTTGTTTACGCATTCTTTAAATTTACTTGGGCTGTTCGGCAATATAATTTTTCATTAGTAATGGTAGGCGCAGCACCCGAAAAAGGTGATAAAAATGAAACGATTTATATCAAGAATACTAACGATTTACTATCACTGGCCAATAAGTCATTCAATTACGGATTGAGAGCTTACACTTTCTCAATGGCAACCATTGCCTGGTTTATTAATCCTTTGCTATTTATTTTTGCTACCGCTTGGGTGGTTGCTATTTTATATCGACGAGAATTTCGTTCGAAAACACTTGCCGCAATGAACACGGTGATCGACTCCTATAAGAAATAGAATTAACTTACTAGTTTTGCGAGGATTGATTTAAGAATGAAACCTAACGACTGAACTTAATAGTCAATGAGCTCCAACTCTTTTCCTCAATAGAAATAGCATAGCAATAGAAAACAGCGAAAAAGTTCCACCACCACTGCTTCGTGGGGACTCTTCTTCTATCACCGCCATCAATGTTGTATTCGCCAACTCAAATTCAAGATCCGTAATATACTCATCCCCAAAATTAACCTCCAGAAGAGGGTCCACCGTATGAATATTATTGGAGTTTTGAATTCGTCCAGTACCATCGATATATAGTTCAAAGATAGCTGGGTGAAAACGGCCATTACCGACCTCACGTGCATTAATCGTTATAATATTGCCATTATCAACCAGTTCGCTCGCTTGAATGCCATCACTAAAATCCGCGTCGTTCGCGATTTCAAATAATAAGGAGCTTCCTTGTTGATAAAATTCCTCTCCGCTCATTTCTCGCTGAAGATCAAACGATGGAAATCCAGATGGAGT
>JAHRVB010000254.1 GCA_019090895.1 Kangiellaceae bacterium | reverse complement strand
AATTAAAATGTAACGCATTAAAACCTCGAAACTTAATTTTAGAAAAATAGGTTAAACGTTTATATTACCATTTGATCGCCAAAACAGGGCCATAGCACGAAGCGCGTAGGTCCAGCCAACTTTACGGTAATCGTGCTTGACTGATACGATTCAAATACCACTCTTTCGGACAGCTCCAGCAAGCAACTTTAGTGAAGCTCAAACCTGCAGCCGCAGGTTTCAAGCATGGCAGATCGCGCTACACAGAAGCAGATCCAATCCAGCCCTTTAACAAGCCCGGACGCCATGCTTATTCTACTTTTAACTCGAAAATAAATATAGTGGCTAATATAGTGAGGCGCCCTCTTTAATTTCAATTACAAAGGGATCTATTTTGGGCAATAATAATACGGCAGCGTCACGCTATCCTCTTGACTTACACAACATTTTTTCTTGCCCTCATTGCAGCTACTTCCATTTTCTTTAAACGCCGGAATAAAATACTTAAAAATTAAAGTTGCTGTCTTTTAGCGCCTAGCTCAACTGCGTAGCAAACTGGCGCTTTTTGTGCGGGTCTTTGCACAAAAAGTGACAGTTTGCGGAGTCAGATTGCAGCTACTTGTTAGGGCAGCTAAATGTATTAAAAGGAAATGATAGATCGCCTGTACACATTTCAAAGACTTTTCTAAGTTCATTTCCATCATATTCTTGTAATTGTAACCTAATTCCTTCTGGCTGCTCATCTCCATCACGTATCTCATATTTACCATTGCCATTAATATCTGTCACTTGTCTTATAGATTGGCATGTAGGCGGTGGATTTCCATCACATTCGCAATAAGCCCAGGTAAGGTTTAACTCTGTATCAACAAGGACTTTTTTAAAGTCACCGTTAGTTATAGTTCGCTTATATTTTTGACCATACACAAAGTCACGATTATTACTTGGGAAACTCTTCACGTCAGCAGAAACGGTAAAACATTGTTCAATAAGATAAGCATTCTTACCAATAGGCCACTTTTTCGTTACCGCGTTAAATTTAGGCTCAAATTTCTCTGAATTAACATCCTTATAGAAGGCATCAAGGTTTGGATCATAGCTATGCTTATTAATACTCTTAGGATATTCATTTATCCCTTGTGCTAGATATTCGACCGTTTGAGGCGAATACTTATCGAGAGTCACTTGCGCTTCAACTAATGCATCAAGGCCAGAGCATTTACCTTCGAATGCCAATTTAAACCACGGTCTATGTAAATTTACATTAATTACTTTTGTTTGAACCTCATCAATTATGACCTCATTAACAACATACTCTTTCTTATCAAAACATACGGCCTCTAAAGTCTGATTTTCTCTAGGCTGGACTTTATTTCCATAAATAATCACAAAACCATCAGAAGCTAGAACTTTTGAAGTTAAAAAAACCATTAGTATTAGAATTGACGATAGTAATTTCATTTCATGGCCCTAACGCCCGCTGATAACCGGATGGTAATACTTGGGCGAATTTATGCAAGAATGGAGTGTAACGTACTGGGCATAAAGGCGCACAAGTATTACCCATTCCGCGTTCATCGGTTAGTTAAAGAAAGAAGCTACTACCTAACGCCCATTAAGGCAGATGTAAATCAGCATCAACTTGAATTGCTTATCAGCCATTTTTATACACTGACGAACTCAAAGCTTCAGACATTGAAAGTGATATTTGTTTATGTCTTATACTATGCTTTGTAAAGGGTACATAAGAAAACCTATTTATAAAAGCTGGAAATCCATTTTCTTTTCTAAGAAATGGGACTTTATAGTGGAATATCATGCCTACACAAATGGGGGTTTTATCTTCGTAGAAAATTCGTAAATTATTGCTAAACTCATGTGCGAATGCGGAGAAATTTCGTTGCATTGTTTCAATATCCGCATAATTTCCTTGGCCCAGATCATCTTTAGCCCTCCATATTAATTTGGAGATTGAAATAGCAACTAAACCAAAAGTATCTTTTTCATTAGAGCACCGCTTATTGATTTGATCAAATGCTTTTGATATCAGCTGTTCCATATTGCGTTCGCTGCCAATTCTTTTACATTCAACTAGCACATCAGCTTCTTTTACTTTGAAATTAATATCAGCATCCGTCACAAATTCAGCAGCAATACCAGCTCTAATAACCCTAGCAGCCGTATATAGTTCAAAGCTAAAATTCCTACCATGAATAGTACCGCCATCATTCTTTTCATCGGCAAGCAAGGCCGGCCCAGAATTCACATACTTAAGAGACTCCTTAATCTGATTTCTGTCCGCACTCCCCAAATAACGATGAATTTCCAGGAGGTCATGAAGCTCCGTTAATGCCCACAGAACATCCTCGTCAGATACCTCTTTGTTGTTATCTTTAAAATATTTTCCCTCTATAATTTTCCTGTACTTTTGGAATCTAGCTGGGGCTACATTAATACCAAATGATTCAAGCCAAGATCTAGCTTCATCAAACTCATTTAGCATTCCTTGTATATCTTTCTTCATCACTCCATATGAATCTACATTGTACATATTATTATCATTCCAAGTTGAACGATTATTTAAAGACTTATTACAGGTCTCGCATAACCTCAATCACCAAACGCTTAAAGCTCTCAATAGATGCATCTTCTCGCTCAAAAGGTCGTATCCGTACCAATTTCAGATTGGCAATTTCGAAAATTTCATCTTTTAGCTTATCATTTTTCTGAGCTTTTTCGTTATCATGAAACACACTATCAAGCTCAACAAAGTGCATAGGTATATAGCCATTGCCACTATCAAATACGACGCTATCGATTACACTCCGGAAGAAATATTCCTTTTGAAAGGCGTTCATATCGTTCTTAATTGCATCAAAGTCTATCACACTGCTTAGTGCTACATTTGGGTATGGATGATATGTAGGGAAGGCTTGCCTAATAGCCTCGAAGAAATTTTCTTCCTGCTTTGACTTGAACAACTTTACAATTGCTCTCTTGCCACTTCTCGTCCTAGTCGACTTTATGCTGGTATTCTGTCTTATGGCATCTGATACGACTTCAGGCTTTTTCGTCTGAATTTCGATTAAGATATCACAAGCCATCTTACTCTCTTGATGGGAAGATGCGTAATTGAATAGTTTGTCGCTGTTTAAGGCTTTCAAAGTCTTCAATTTTTCATCAACGAAGCGCGAAACAAATGTATCGGAGAAGCTCTTAGATTTTAGCTCTATTACGATCCCAGGATACTCAAATTTTGATAGCTTCTCTTTGTGGCCTAGAGAACAAACATCTTTAAAGAACTCATTTTCAAATAAATTTATGGCTTGTAAAATTATTGGATCTGTGCCAATTAACTCAGGGTTTCTGTACATTATTTTGGCAATGTTATCCCAATCTTTTGCCGCCAATAATTGGAACAGTTCCTCTCTATCAAACATTCCTATTTTCTCTTTGTTGATTTTTTATAATGACGATATCAAATTTTAACACGCCTCAAACACCGGCTTGGTGAAGTTGGCGACTTTTTTGGAACAAAAAAGGTGACAGCTTTACCAAGTCCGCGTGCTTTGACTT
>JAHRVB010000018.1 GCA_019090895.1 Kangiellaceae bacterium | reverse complement strand
CATCACAGGGAATCCTTGATGCATCCAACCAAATACACCTTCCCATAGCACGGCAGTTCTGGTGTAACCTTTATCTCTTAGCTTTTTAATTGTATGGTCTGCTGCGGCGCGAGGGCAAGAGCAATAGGCAACAATCTGAACGTCTTTTGGAATGCCGGCAACGGTTTCATCGAGGTCAGCATAATAGGGAAATGGAATAGATCCTTCTATGTGTGCCGTTTGCCATACGGACGGTACGCGGGTATCAAGTAATACCATTTTCTTTTTTGATTTTAGTGCTTCATTCAGGTCGGTTGATAAAACATACATACCATCTTTTAGGTTAAAGTTTGGGTCGAGACCTTGTGAATTAATGACGTACTCTTCTGGTTTAGGAACTGCTTTTAAAATGGTTCTTTGTTCTTTCCAGCCCAATGATTTACTGCGTAAGAAAGCAGTAATATTATCGATGTCTTGTTGCGGTAACTTGTCTTTATAAGCTTGCATTGGTGTATCTTGACGGCCATTCTCAATGGCATGACGAATAAATTCATCGGTATTGTGGGCGAGTGCAGACTGATTGGCTAACGCAGGCGCTGAGATGCCTTCGCCTTTCACGCCATGGCAACTCGAACATTCTTTTTGAAAAACTTGTTCGCCGCGTTTTATATCACCCTGCACCGGTTTAGTTGAAAATCTCAGTCGGTCATAACCCGCTTGTTCCCATAACCAATAGGTTAAGTCCCAAGTTTCATCTAAGGTCATTGGCCCACCAACTTCATCCAAGTAGCCACCCATAGCGGTTCCTTTTCTACCGTATTGGATAGGGCGTAGTACTTGATGAGCCACGCCTGATTCCATTAAGCTCTTGCTGCGCAAAGAAGGGGCATGATCATTGGCATGGCCTTGTCGATCGGCGCCATGACACAAAACACAATATTTTTGATAGTTTGCGGCGGCGACTTTAGCCTGTTCATCCGTCAATGTACGGGGTGCAGAGATAGTGCTCCGTTCCGCAGAGATTACTACTGAAGGCATGATTAAAAGTACTGCCACAGCGAGGTGCAAGAGTCGTTTGCTGGTCATCATCGTTTGAACCTAACCTTTGATTTATCGTCGCTCTCAAGAGTAACGAGCATTTTGAATGCTAGCAATCAAAATTGCATCAATGGTTAGGTTAGAGCGCTTCTTTTTTGTATCTTTTTATTTTTTTGAATCTTTTTATATTGCCGCTTTCGGACGGTCATTAATTAAACGATAAGCACTTCCACGAGTAGGGATCATTCCACTTCATCGCTTTGGCCTCTATGGATTTCTTGCCATATTGTTGTTTACAGGCGGCTGTCACGGCAATACCGTTGCGCTTGCCATTACTTCCTTCGCAAACCCAATCACCGGCAGTCTTGCCGACTAATTTAGCTTTAAATCTAGAACCAAACTTTGATTTACACCAAGGTGTTAAATTAACGCCCCCTAGAACAGCAACTTTACTTTCAAGTTTATAGGATATTTTTTTATTAAAATAATCACTGGTTTTACTGTCTTCACCAAACTTTTTGTTACTCCAAACATGGTGAACACCGCACACTGGATGTTCAATCGTGGTGTCCATTCTTGCATGCTGATTTTGGTCGCCAATATTCTGTAATTTGCGACCTTTATATTGGCTTAAATCGTAGCTTTTTCCCGGACAAGAATCCTGATAGCCAACCCCTCTTTCACAAGCCTTTCTACTATGGTACAAAGCATGTTTCATTTCGGCAGCGTGTAGAGTGACCCGTTCTCTTCTACCAGTAGGGTATGACTTCATCACGCTAGTGTCAGATACAGTTCCCCAATGAGCAGAGGAAAAGTCTCTGATCATTTCCCATTTGTTTGCATTATTCTTTGATTGTTCCCAGGATTCAGTCCGTTTAACCACCGCAGTATACATTTCGGAATCGCCAATATGCCCCAACCAATTTGCGTAGTCTTTATTGTCGCCAGCGTCATATAGGAATGTAATTCCTATTCTTAGTTCTAGGCATTGGTTTTTCGATTTACATTGACCCCCTCTTATTTCGCGAACGATAAAAGGCGACGAATAATTCTTATACAAATAGGCTTGTTCTAAATCATACTTTTTTCCATAGAGCATCACTTTAGGAAAAAACTTATGTGCCAAGTTATATTCTAAAAGATCGGGAACGCTGTCCCTGTCTAAATCAACATCTTTTTTTGGCGCTAAGCAGTTAGTACATTTATCTTTTTTCTTTTGACAGCTTTTACGCCTTTTATTAAATCGTTCCAGTTTCTTGGATTTTGGCTCAAATTTTCTATAGACGTCTTTACCAGCTCCATATACTTTCTTTGCTGTTTTGGTTACCGTCTTGGTCGCCTTTTTCTTTGCACAACCGACCAAACCACAACTATCAGGCCACCCAATATTTCCCGCGTATTTTCGTTTGTAGTGAATTAAAGGCTCCTTATGTTTAGTATTGTAAATTATGATTTTGTCTTTTCCCTTCAACACGGGAGATCCCTTTTTCCCACCAATGATCACCCATTCATAAATAGGCTTTTTCGACCATTTTAGGTTGATCCCATTGTTTCTTTGACCGTACTTAATGTAACCCGATTTATGCCAAGCAATAGCCAATGGTTCGCCATAAACAATTGGCTTTGTCGTCTTTGAGGATCTGGTGAAATACCATCTGGCCCGTTTTTTTCCAGTTTTGGCACTGGCGTTATTGGTCCACCCGAGGTTTATTCCGCCCAAGCTACCTTGCTTTTCATATTGCAGGAATTTTCTGAGAACGGTGCCTTTAATGTTGTAATTATGGGCCGTAGACCCCTTCCAACTGTTCTTTGCATAAAGATAACCTTTTGCGTTAGGAGTAGCGCCAATAACCCATTGCTTATAAATATTGATGTCTTTAACTTGATCCATCGGTATTGCGTGGACACTTATCGATAGAAAACAAAAGATTATTGAACTGATAAAAACTCGAATGATAGCTTTCATATGATGATTCCTTTTTGAGGTCAGTCTTATGCAAGAAGGAAAGTATTCAATACATCGTTTGATGTAATTTTCATTTTTATTAGCCTTTCGAGGATCTCGAAGAGTAACAAGGTATTGAACATGCATTTTCTTACATAACTAGTAAAACCAGACTATCAACAAATAAGAAGGCAAGCTTGAATAGTTGCTAAGGATTTCCTAACGATTGTCTATTTTTTATGTAATTGTGGCTTGGTCAAGGAGGGCGGAACGGTTTAGTCCCAAATGTCGCGAACCGACCCGAACTTGACCAAATTTATTTTTTAATTCGCAGGTAAGTCTTCTGGCATTTCATCGCCTAGCCGAGTCCCTTTAATTTTCTTCTTAGGCAGTTTGGGGTCAATCGGCGCTAGAACTCCAGCTCTAAGGTAGGTTGTTCCTCGTTTGAGCACAACGTCACCCTTGCCACATTCAACCGCTTGTTGCTTTCCAAATTTTTCTATCACTGCATGTTTGGGAAATGTGAGCTTGTTACATTTTGCACCTAGTGAAGCTCGAATTCGAATAGGTTTAACGGTTCGATGGCTGTTATCGAGTGGTTCAGTTG
>JAHRVB010000253.1 GCA_019090895.1 Kangiellaceae bacterium | reverse complement strand
GTTCGTCGGCAGCGTCAGATGTGTATAAGAGACAGTCTAAGAGGTATGCTCCTTCATGTATATCTACCAAGTCCTCTAGCTGGACTAAGCATGTCCTTGGCATTTTTACATTTCCGATAGTTCTTACCCATCGTCTTCCTCTTTGTGAAAAAGCATTGATATCACTAACAAAACTATCTTGATTAAAATCTGAAAGGAAATGCATACCATGAGTAGCCAACATTTCAAGAACAGCCTTACGATCTAGAATAAATTTAGGCGTATTTAATTTACTATGCTGGTGGTCTATATAAGACCATATAAGTTCATACACAGTCTCTGGTTTTGAAAATCCAAGTTTCAACTTTTCGATACAAAGTTTTTCAAAACCATTTACATCGTGATGCTCGCCAATTTTAAATTTATGGGGTCAAGTCTTTAATTGCCAGTTTCGTCTTCAAACGTCTTAAGCCTTTGGCTTACCGTACTATAATGAAGTCCTAAATAATCGCCTATTTCTCGTTGACTATATCCGCCCGAATAGTAGGCTTCAGCGATTGATTTATCGCGATCGTCACCTCTAAAATAAGTTGAGAGGGCATAGACTTTGCGCCTTTGTTTCTTCGGTATTTCGGAAAGGTCCTTCTGTTTAGCTTTTGGTAATTTACTTAATACTCTGGTAACAAATTGATCACTTCCTAATACTAGCTGCCCCTGCAATTGCTCCAGTGGTGAGCTTTGACCTATCCCCTCTTCTACAAACTGTTGGTACTTTTCTACCGCTCGCTTTTTTTGTTTCGAAAACTGGCCTAACAACCAATCGACCTCTAACCACTCGCCCGCTTCATAATAACCGCTAATGGCTCGATAACTGCTCCATGGGTAATCCATCAGCTCAGAGACCATCTTCGCTCGAAGGGGGTTTAAAACGATATATCGAGATAGCTCCAATAAGTAACTATCTTTATCAACGAGGATAGCCTTGTATCTGCCTTGGAATAAGTGGCCGAAACGTTTTTCTTTTCGAGTATTGTTATACCACTGTGTGTAAACACCGTTTAAATGGCGCATTCCCTTGGACAACGTCGCTTCGCGTGTCTCTATCAATAAGTGATAATGATTGTCCATCAAACAATACGAATAAACGCTCCATTGATAGCGTTTACAGGCTTGCTCTAACAATCCGAGAAACTTATAGCGATCTGATTTTGTCTCATAAATCGCTTGCCGATCATTTCCACGTGAAGTCACATGATAAATCGCACCAGGGTATTCTATTCTAATTTGTCTTGCCATATAGCCACTCTAGCAGACCGTGCCAAAACTGGCAATTAAAGACTTGACCCCACACGATTGAATAATTACATTTTTCAAGTTCAATTTTTCAAGTTCAAAAATGCATTCAATGTTTGGGGGCAAGTCTTTAATTGCCAGTTTCGTCCTCAAGCATCTTACGAAGTGTTTTATAAATCTAAATCTGAAAAATAACGAAAAAAAAATAACGGGTCAAAAATAACCGGTCAGGTCGCGTTATTAACAATTAATCCCTTAAGCCGCTCAATATCTTTGATTTATTAATGTGTTTATTCCATTTGATTTTTTTAAAATTACTGCCATTCGCCTTGGTCCCAAACCAAACTATCCCAATTATTATCCGCCACAGGAGGCGGAGGGGGTGGAGAAGGTTCGTCGCCTCCACCGCCACCACCACAACTCGATAATATGCATAAAGTTAAAATAGAAAAGGTGTAAAAGAAAACTCGTTTAATTTTTTTCATCGTAAGTTCCTACAAGTAATTCGATCTCGCACTGGTTAACAACGTCTTAATTTTGATCAACGACTTAGTTTAATTTTGAAGTAAAGTATGAGGTACCCCCTAAATCGTGAGATACCCATTTAAAAAAACATTATTTAGTTATCTTCCGATAACGACCCTGCAGCCCAATCATCTATAGAAATTGCTTCTCGTCGAGAACCTCCACTAACGCTACTTGTTTCACCACTAGCGGTATTTTCGATCCCGCCACTAACACTACTAGCATGCCCTTGAGCAAAATTACTAGCCCCCCCACTTATAACACTATTTGCAGCTGTAACCGTATTTTGAAAACCAGCAATTAGCCCAGCAGATTGTGTGTAGTTGTGACCAGTGCCGATAATTAAATTGTGAGAACCTATCTTTTGTGGAGCTGCGCCCCAAATACCGCTGTTGGCTTCACAATCTATTTGATTTAAGTAAGCGCTTCTGATGTTGTCGTCAGCTGTACAGAAATCAACTGATGCGGTTAGACCTTCATCATAGCCTATGACCAGGTTGCCAATAGCATTAACACTATCGGTATTTCCTGAACCATTGTTAATGTGTACATTCACACCACTAAAAAATACGCTAGCTTGTCCTTGTTCATCTTCACCACCTTGCAAATAGGGAATGACACTAGTAATGAAGTTTTGCAAACTAGCATTGTCTGTTTCCAAGCTTGTAACGCTTGACTCTAGTCCAGCCACATCAGCAATAAGCACGGTGTTTTCTGATTCGAGATTCGCAACGTCAGCCTCTAATGAAGCCACTGAAGCCTGCAAGCTGGTTACAGTGGCTAATATGGCGCCAATGTCCACCGCATTTCCATCAACAGCGACTTCAACCGCAGTAAAGTTAGAATTAACATCCGCAGCGACTGCAGGCGTTCCGGCACTAAATGTATTGGGGATATCAACTTCACCGGCTTCAAGTGAGGTTTGTATTCCACTAAGTAATAGTGCGACTAATATTTTTGATTTAATCATGTGAGTATTCCTTTTATTTATTTATTAATTTTTTGTCCGTTATTCTGTTACCAGTCCAAGTTATCCCAATTCGTGTCTATTGCAGGCCCACCGATGTTACGGTTAACCGAAGGGGTGCTATCGCTCCTTTTCCTCATGGCGGCAATAGCGTCTACCGAACTATTGACTCGGTGAAATGAAATACCCAGCCAGTTTTGAAAAGTTGCATTATTAACAGAGTGACCCTTTAAGTTACTCGCATTGACTCCCGCAAAAAATCTAGAATGGAGCCATTTTTAATTGCTGTAAGTCCTGAGGGACAATTTAAGTATTGGTCAAGTATCACATCACTATAAACATCATCCCCGCAGGATAATGTCATCGCTGAATCAGATAAAGTGAATAAGCAAAAAATATCAAATATAGATAAGATTTTTTCTCTAAGTGATAAAAGAATTTTAATGGAGGTGATGATAAGCCTATAGATTGATTGTTGTAATCCCCTAAACAGGGGGTATAGACAAGGACTAATCAATAGAATAGGAAAGCGCTTAAGAATAGTGTTTAAAAGGTTGAGATTGCTATTTGAATTAAGTTGATGCTCTCTTACCTGCTGACAGAGATAGATCGCTACTCTTTATGCTTTGAATTAACCGTTTCGACCTTTGCGTAGAGTTCTGAGTAGTTTTGATTTTTGTTTGTAGTCGCTTGCGACACTATCTGTAATTCTATTAATACTAAAAGTGAGCGTAATAGGAGTCCGTGTCGATTTAGAAACGCTCCAATGGATCATTCATCCGTTAGTCATAGTTATCGACACTGACTCCTATTCCTGGAACTTCGATACCCTTTTATGGAGGAAATCTTCTTCTCTTCTTGAATATGATTCAGAGCTCAATGAACGATGGATTAAAAACTCAATAGGTTTGGAACCATTCTAAATCACTCAGATTGCTTTGAAATTCTATTGCTAATCGCATTTTTTACGAACAATAAACTTCTGCGCTGTTCTGCCCGCTATGAGCTGAACACTTTTGGCAATAGTTTGATGAGAGGTATCTTCGACAAGAAAATGAATATAATTGGACGTGATGGTGTAACTTAGAATGCTTAAACCGGCACGTTTTTTTCACTTCTAATAACTACCGTTTCCATCTATCTCTATCACGTTTGAATTTGAGTAAGCGTTTTTTGTGGTACTGATGCACGGGCGACTAAATGCTAACTACAGTAACGGTGCTTCCTACATCCATGTTGGTCGTGTGCCAAGTATTTCATGACGTGTAGTAGCGATTAGTCGTGGTCATTTTCCTTCTTCCTTAAAGTTATGAAAAAGTCATTGAATTTTTAGTTGTAGACGTTATGATAGAGAATATTAAAAATAATGGAAACTCTTACTCAGGGAAAATGCTTTGCATTCTGTTGCTTAGCTTAAGTTGTCGCTCTCATTTATCCCTTTGTCTTATTATCGTAGTCAATGATTAAAATAACTACATCCTTTTGGGGGAATAAATGAAACAACTTCATTACTTGACGGTCATTTTTCTAGCATTATTCACGTCCGGAGTTTTATCTCTTGAAAACAGCAGAGTGTTTGGGCGTCTTCCATTAATATCTGACATGCAAATTTCCCCCGATGGGAATCGCATTGCATATCTACAAGATATTGGTGGTCGATATCACTTATTATCAAAAAGCCTAATTGATCCAAATGAAAAGCCTAAGGTTTATACGCTTAAAGATAAGTCGAGAATTCGCTCCCTAACTTGGGGGAATAATAACAATATCATTTTTTGGATGTCAGTCCCCTATTACTCTCCTGCGGATTATGTGACTTTTACTCTTTGGCGAGTTGGAATATTTAATGCTAACAGCGGCAATGTAGAGATGCCATTTATTAATACTAAATTTAACTACAATGTAGGCTCTCCAGCGCTTGTCAATAAACTAGCCAACGACACTGAGCATGTAATTTTTTCAAATTACTACACTACCATTAACGGTAAGACAATTAATGCGTTATATAAAGTTAATTTGGAAAGCGGTAGTCGTGATAAAATTTTTTCTAATCCCAATTCAGGTAGCTGGTTAACCGGTCAGGATGGAAATGTCTATGCTTATGAAGAATTTGAACCCAAATATGACGACCGCGTTTGGAAATATAGAAATAATGCCGAATCAGATTTTTCCGTTCTTCTAATCCTCAAAGACAAAGAGCTTGTTCCTTTTAAACGAGATGTAATCGGTATAAGTGATGACCGGAGCCTAATTTATTTTTATGAACTAAATAAGAAAACAATGAGGGTTTTGACTCAAGCTGAAATAAATGGAGTTCAAGTAGTTAACAAAAAGATCATTAGAGACTTTAATAAATTTGATATCAACGATAGTATAAATGACTCAATTTCTGGGCTATATGCTGGGGTTAAGTATGTGAGAGAGTATTCTGAGTCGTCGTTTGATAATAAACTATTAGCTCAAGTTATCGCCGATTTGAAGGCTACTTTTCCAGATGCCGAAATAAATTTGACTTCTTACTCAAGAGACTTCAACCGATTTATAGCCAAAGTGTCTGGCAGCAATTACCCTGAACAGTATTTTTTCTATGATAAGAATGCCGGTAATCTCTCATTGCTAGGAGAAGGATTCCCTGGTGCATCTAATCAAAAACTAAGACAAGTACGCAATTATCAGTACGCTACATCAGATGGATTAGATATTGATTCGTACCTCACTTTGCCGTTAGCTAATAGTTCTAAACCTCCTCTTATTGTCCTTCCTCATGGTGGTCCTGAATCTCGTATTGACGCAAGCTTCAGTTGGGAACGACAGTTTTTTGCAACGCACGGATTTGCTGTTTTCGAACCCAACTTTAGGGGGTCATCAGGCTATGGTAGTAAATTTGCGAAAGCTGGTTATGGCGAGTGGGGAGAGAAAATGCAAAGAGATGTCGATGAAGGAGTTGCTCAATTAATAAAGGAAGGTAAGGTCGACGCCGATAAAATATGTATTATCGGATCTAGCTATGGTGGATATGTCGCACAATTCGCAGCGACAACGAAACACGAACTATACAAATGTGCGGTTTCGTACGGCGGAATAAGTGATCTAAAAGACATTTTCTATCACGATGAGAGTCAGAAACAAAGTATTGCTTACTGGGAAAAGAGTATAGCGAATAGAAGGGAGAGAAAATTTTTAAATGAGCATTCTCCTCTATTTTTGATATCGAAATTAACTAGCCCAATTTTGTTGCTTCATGGAGAAAACGATACTATTGTTCCCTCTTTGCAATCCTCAGATATGTTCCGAAGACTTAAAAAAGCAAACATTATGGGGAGTCGCTATATCAAATTGGAGAATGAAGACCATTGGTTTTCTAATGGAGAATCCCGTCACATCTATCTACAAGAGTCGCTACAATTTGTTAAAGAGCAACTTCATCTAGCCAAATAGTCTATCGATGGTTCACGAGTTCTAATTATGTCTTACGGCATAAGTAAGACCATCGCAATACATTGTCACTAGCAATCGCCGTCAACATAATTGCTTTTATCGACTTTGACTGGACTTTTAATCGACCAGAAATCGGGTTGATTCCTGTAAATATGTAACAGCACAGTTACTGGAGAGCCCCTATTTAATCGGAAGAAAGTCTGACCGACAAAACATTACATTCCCATCACTAGTCACTGGTCGCTAATCAATAAGTATCAATCGACGACGACAAAGTCTCTTTATTTGCAACTTTATTCCTTTTAATAGCGGTACGCCGCTACTGCTTTATGATGTTAAACTTTCCAAAAACATCGATAGGGATGCAGACACCATGCACAGTCGTAGAGAACAGATTCTTAAGTGGGCTGACGAATCAGCGCATGTTAATGAAGAAAATATCAATCAAATTATTCAAGCTGCCGAGGCCGAACCAACGCAAGCTGATTGGGTCGACTTTTTAAAAACTGCTTTACTATCGTCAGCGGTGATATCAATTTGCAGTGGCGTTATTTTTTTCTTCGCTTACAACTGGCAAGATATTAGCCGCTTTACCAAATTCGCGATTGTAGAAGCGGCAATGCTCATTGCCACTATTAGTTACATTCGAATCGCTACTACTAAACTGCTCTCTTCTTGCGCTTTGTTAGCCATGTCTTTGTTCACTGGTGCACTATTGGCTTTGGTGGGACAAACCTATCAAACTGGCGCTGATCCTTGGCAATTATTTGCAAGCTGGGCCTTTTTAATTCTGCCTTGGACAATCATTG